>JAYUQF010000428.1:0-3312 GCA_043756885.1 Pseudomonadota bacterium | reverse complement strand
CCAGCGGCGACGCCCTGCGCGACATGATTGCGCGGCAACTGCACGCGGTGCTGTTGAGCGAAATGCCCGCCGCCAGTCATCTCGACATCGTCGATCTGCATCGCACCGCCACAGGACTGTCGCGCGAAAACTGGGTATTCGAAGCACGCTGGCGCGAACACGATGAAGTCTGCTCACGGCGCATGATTCTGCGCCGCGATCCACCCGCCAGCTTGTTGCTCACCGACCGATGCTGGGAATTCCAAGTCCTGCGCGCCTTGGAACACACACCAGTGCCCGCCCCGGCAGTGCGCTGGGTAGACCGGGGCGAGAAGCTGTTTGGCGCACCGGCCATGATCATGGATCTATTGCCTGGAGACTGTGACTGGCATGTGCTGGCGGGTGGGCGTGCGCTGTCCGAGCGTGTGCAGCTTGGCCAAAACTTTATCAAGCTGCTGGCCACCATTCAGAAGATCGACTGGCGCGCTCTCGGCCTCGGTGACAGCCGGGCGGACGACGGTTATGGCGCCCAAACCGAGCTTGATTTCTGGGCCGGTGAACTGGCCCGCGTGCAGATAGAAGCCTTGCCGGAGATGGCGTTGTGCCTGGCCTGGCTGCGACAACGTGCGCCACGCCCCCAGGCGGTGGTACTGGTGCACGGCGACTTCAAACCCGGCAATGTTTTGCTGGTGGATAACACCATCAGTGCCATGCTCGATTGGGAAACAGCCCATCTTGGTGACCCGCTCGAGGATCTGGGCTGGATCACCAACCCACCACGTGCCCGTGAACAACAGATCCCCGGTAGTTGGGAGCGTGCGCAAATCGTGCAGGCTTACACCGCCGCAAGCGGTTATCGCGTTGACCCGCAAGCGCTCAACTGGTGGAACGTGTTTTCGTGCTGGAAGCTGTCGGTGATTGTGCTGACGGGTGTCGAGGCTTTTGTCGCCGCGAAGCTGGATCGCATTTATCACAACCCGGTGTGGTTGTTTCAGCAGATGCTGTCGATGATGAAGGATTGAGTGATGCGACCCACCGTCACCGAACAACTGGAAGGCATGTGCCGCATACTCGAATCGGCAGTAGCGCCGGCGCTGGCCAATGATTACACCCTCGAAACCCTGCGTAGCCTGGTGGCCAATGTGCGCATGCTGGGCCGCGCCTGGCACCAGATCCTGCCGTTTTTGCACTGGGACAATAATGTGATGATGGCGCTGCTCACGACCGCCGCCCACAGCGCCACGCCAGAACTGCAAGCGCGTATTAACAGCGCGCTCGCCGTTACACCTGCCGATAACTGCGACAGCCAAGCTGCGCAGGCCCGCAACGAACAACTGCGCACGCTGCTGACGGCATGCCTCGACGGTCCGCCTGATCTGGTGGCGGCCATCAGCAGCCATCTGATCGAGCGTTCACAACGTTACCCCCTGCGTCTGACCGGCGCAGTACCCAAACACAAGGGCTGAGAACGAGGAACACACCAGCATGTTGACCGCGATGGACGACACCCTGTGGCATCAGATCGCCAGTACCTTCGATCATGTGGGCACCAGCGACCCGCGTTTTTTTGACAGGCACTGGTTCGCGTTTTATGCACCCGACGGCAGCGGCGCTGCACAACTGACCATGGGCGTGTATCGCAATATGAATGTGCTCGACGGCGCAGCGGTGGTGATCAATGGTGGCCAGCAGTACAACGTGCGGGCTTCACAGTCGCTGGGCCGTCACTTCGAGATGCGCTGCGGCCCCATCACGATAAACACCCGTGAGCCCTTGCAGTCGTTTGATCTGAGCATCGATGCGGGGGCCCATTTACGCGGTGAAATCGCCTGGCAGGCAAGCGTCCCACCCCACGAAGAACAACCCCATTTCCGCCGGCTGCGCGCGCGGGTGGTGGAGGATTATCAGCGCTTTGATCAAATCGGTGTGGCCAATGGCTGGCTGGAAACGCAGGGCCAGCGGATGGTGGTAAAAGACTGGTGGTCGTGTCGTGATCATTCCTGGGGTGTGCGACCGCGCATGGGCATACGTGAACCCGTGACCGGCGCGGAAGAAGGCCTGGACGAGCGTGGCTTCACCCTCGCGTTTTTGTTTTTTTCCACGACAACGCTGGCCGGCCATGTGCAATTAAATGGCCGCGAAGGCGAGCCGCGTTATACCACCGGCATGATCCGCGAAATCAGCAGTGGTCGTGAGTGGGCGCTCGACACGCTTGATCTCGAGGTTGAACTGCACGAGGGCACACGGCGCTTTCGCCACGCCACCTTGCGTGCAACCCTGGACGATGGCACCCGCCTGACTCTGCACGCGCAAGCGCTAGGCGCCGCCATCGCCATGCAAGGCCTGGGTTATAGCGGTGGTTATGATGACCACAAAGGACTCGGTGTGTGGCGCGGTGAGCGTGTAGTGGAAACCGATCGCTGGGATGTTTCCGCACCGGCACGCATCGTTTACGGTGACGGCCAAAACAACGAACACTGGCATCGCATCGCGCCGGTGGCGGTGACCGCCAGACTGGCAGATCAGGCCGATAGCCACGGCACGGGCAGCATGACCTTGGTTCTGAGCGGTCGCATCGCAAGTCTAGGTCTAGGTTAATTGGCGATGACTTACAACACGCCCATCAACACCGACGACAAACCCTTGAGCGGTATCCGCGTGCTTGAGTTCGCGCAGATGGTGGCCGCGCCTTCGGCCGCTTTGTTATTAGCCGACTACGGTGCGGATGTTGTCAAAGTAGAGCCACCCGAGGGCGATAACGCGCGACGTTTATTGTCCACCGCCGCAACCAACCTGCCCATCTCACCGATCTTCGTTGCATATAACCGTGGCAAACGTCTGCTGCGGCTTGATCTGCGCGAAGCGGCGGATCTCGCCACCGCCAAACAACTGATCGCCGCCGCCGATGTCATGATCGAAGCCTCAAGGCCCGGTGCAATGGAACGTTTAGGCCTGGGTGCCGAAGCCGCCATGGCACTTAATCCGCGTTTGATTTACGGCTCGGTGTCGGGCTTTGGTTGGACACCTGCGGTTGTTAACAAACGGGGTGTGGATATGGTGGTGCAGGCCGAGAGCGGCATCATGTCTATGACCGGTCCGGTCGAAGCGCCGATGAAGGTGGGCTTCACGGTGGTCGATGCCGCCAGCGGCCATGCGTTCTGTCATGCCCTGCTCGCAGCATTGTTCAAACGCGAACGCACCGGGCGTGGTGAACGGGTACGGGTGAGTCTCTACGACGTGGCATTGCATCTCCAATCGGGCCCACTGGTGGAATATCTGATGACCGGTGTGCAAGTGCCACGCAGTGGCAATAGTGCGCCCTTAAGCGCACCG
>JAYUQF010000427.1:0-9185 GCA_043756885.1 Pseudomonadota bacterium | reverse complement strand
GCGCAAGAGTTAAATCGGGTCCGCACAGACTCGGCTGTGACCTTGTGCCAGGACCTGGCCGATCCCCACGCCGGTGCCGCTGTTATCGGGGCCTTGCGCGGCCTGCGAACCCGGCTTGATCTGCTGGTCAACAACGCCTCGGTGTTCGACCGCACCTTACTGGCGCAGGTTGATTTATCCGCCTGGGAACGGATTCAAGCCATCAATCTGCGTGCCCCTTATTTCCTCGCTGTGCACGCCGCTGCGCTACTCACGGCCAGCCGCGGCGCGATCGTCAACATCACCGACATCCATAGCGAGCGGCCGCGCGCCGACTACAGCGTGTATTGTGCATCCAAGGCTGGATTGGTGGCCGTGACGCGCGGGCTGGCGCTAGAGCTGGCGCCGGCGGTGCGTGTCAACGCCGTGGCGCCAGGACCGATACTTTGGGCAGACAGCGAAGATGCCGAGTTGCAAGCTGCCACCATCGCCGGCACCCCCCTGGCGCGACGCGGCGAGCCAGAGGACATTGCACAGGCCGTGTGTTACCTGGCCCGCGCACCCTTCGTCACGGGGCACATTCTGGACGTCGACGGCGGACGCAGCCTGAAGCTGTAACTATGGTTTTGCCGGCGTCGGCATTACGCTGCCGGGCGCGATTTCTTCCTCGCGTCGCCCAAATTGCGGTAAGGGAGACTGCAAATACCAACGCTTGCCTTCGGCGTCATACCACCACTTCTGCTCGTCATGCATAGAACGAATAATGCCGGAATCGAGCTCGTAATAGTCGATGCTTGCAATCACGCGACCTTCTTTGCCGTCATCGGAGAGCAGTTGATTGCTGACCGTATAGTCAGTCACACGATAACGGGCGGCATTGCGGAGATCGGCGGCAAACGGTTTGCCGTCGGGCGTGCGCAGGTACTTGGCAGCTTCGTCGTAATAGCCCCATCGCACGAGTTTGCGGTAATTATTGACCGCTGCATCGAAGACCGTAGCCCGATCGGCCTTGCCCAGGGGAATCGTGCCGCACCCTGCAATCAAGACCACCAGCACAGCCGCGACCGACAATTGAACCACTGAACTACGCATGCGTTCGCGTCTCCCCTCGTTGTGCCGCTGCGATGATAATCATGCGCGCGCGCCGCGCTCGATGATTACACACACGTCGCGGACGTGACGCACCACACCTTGTTTGTTGATTTTAAGTCGGACCCAGCACAGCGGAAACTCCGCCAGCAATATGCGTGCAATGTTTTCAGCGAGCGCTTCGATGAGTTTGAAATCACTGGCGCTGGCAAAATCCCTGACTCGGTCAGTGACAGCCTTATAGTCGACGGTGTGTTGCAGATCATCGGTCTCACCCGCCTGCCGAGTATCGAGTCCGAGTTCGAGATCCAGGATCAAGGTCTGACGGATGCGACGTTCCCATTCCCAGACGCCGATGACGGTGTCAACCGACAGATGCTGCAGATAAATAATATCCATGCAAACCAATGCTGCTCAGCGTGAGCACGGATGTTAACAGAGTAGCGCGCGCCTTGATCGGCACGGCGCCATCGGGTGCAATACCGCCATGACTACTTCCGCACTCTTGGTGATCGCCGCCTACTTGCTGGGTTCAGTATCAACGGCTATCGTCGTTTGCCGTGTACTGGGCGTTGCCGATCCGCGCGAAGTGGGATCGCGTAATCCCGGCGCCACGAATGTGCTGCGCCATGCGGGCAAAGGCGCGGCAGCCGTGACGCTGCTCGGCGACTGCGCCAAAGGACTACTCCCGGTATTGTTTGGTCACGCCCTGGGGCTCGAAACCACCGCGCTCGCGGCCGTCGCCTTGGCGGCCTTCCTCGGGCATCTCTATCCGCTGTATTACGGGTTTGTCGGTGGCAAAGGAGTTGCCACTTTCATTGGCGTGACTTTGGCCCTGAACCCATGGTTGGGCGCCAGCTTTATCGGCATCTGGCTAGTGGTCGCCTTACTATTGCGCTGGTCTTCGTTAGCCGCGCTGGTTGCCACTGGCAGCATGCCGCTGGTGTCATGGTGGTTGCAGGCGCCGCTGGCGGCGGTGACGCTGGTTGGCGTTATGAGTGGCTTGGTGTTCTGGCGCCATCGCGGCAACATTCGCAACCTGCTCGACGGTACAGAGAAAAAAATCGGCCAGAAAGTCTGAGATTTATGCGCTCGCGCATTTGGATCTAAAGCGCCCCCGAGACCTCCGCTATGGCGCCGAGACTGGTCATGGGCCAGCGCGGAAATACCTTGAATGCATCACCGTCACGCTCCCCCACTGCTAGCCGCAAATGGCCGACAAAGGCGATCATCGCGCCGTTGTCTGTCGCGTAACGCAAACGCGGAAAGGCGGTGGTGACCTGCAGCCCGGCACACATCTGCGTCAGACGTATTCGCAGCGCCTGATTGGCACTCACGCCACCTGCCACCACTAAGGTCTTCATGCCGGTTTGTTGCAAGGCACGGCGGATCTTGATGGCGAAAGTGTCAACCACTGCATCACTGAAGCCCCGCGCGATGTCGGCAAACAAGGCAGGATACGGCTCGGCAGCGCGCAGGGTGTTGACGACATGGGTTTTGAGCCCACTGAAACTCATGTCCAAACCAGGGCGGTCGGTCATCGGACGGGGAAATTGGAAACGGGACGAGTCCCCCTGCCGCGCCAGTGCCTCGACGGCTGGCCCGCCCGGATAGCCCAGATCGAGCATCTTCGCGACCTTATCGAAGGCCTCACCGGCGGCATCGTCCAGCGACTCTCCGATGATTTCGTAACGCCCGAAACCCGCCACGCTGACCAGCAGCGTGTGACCACCCGATACCAGCAGGGCCAGAAACGGGGGCTGCGGCCCGCCCGGTTCGAGCAGGGGTGCGAGCAGATGACCTTCCATGTGATGGATACCCAAGGCGGGAATGTTTAGGCCCCAAGCGAAACCACGCGCAAAACTGGCGCCTACCAACAACGCCCCGGCCAGACCCGGACCTGCGGTATACGCAACGCCGTCCAGCCCCGCAGCGGGCAAATCAGCCTCGGCGAGGGCTGCGGCCACCATCGGCGCGAGTTTGCGCACGTGATCACGCGAGGCTATTTCTGGCACCACACCACCATATTGGCGATGGGCATCAACCTGACTGTAGAGGTGGTCGGCGAGGATGCCGCGCTCACCATCGTAGATGGCCACGCCGGTTTCGTCGCAGGAGGTTTCGATTCCGAGTACTCGCACCGTTATTGGCTCCAAATGAAGCCGTCAGTCTCGACTTCCAGAATGATCATGGCTATATTTCGCGGTTCCCGCTGCGGCGGCTGTTACCAGTTAAGGAACTCATCAACGTATGCCTAGCGTTCGACTTCGCGACAATGAACCATTCGACATCGCCATGCGGCGATTCAAGAGGGCCTGTGAGAAAGCCGGCGTGCTTGCGGAAGTGCACCGCCGCGAATTCTACGAGAAGCCCACCCAGGTGAGGAAGCGCAAAGCTGCGGCTGCGGTGAAGCGCTGGCAGAAAAAGGCGGCCCGCCAGACCTTGCGGCGTACGCGCCCGTTCTGATCGAGTGAGCGGTTCGTTCAAAGACCGCCTGACTGAGGACATCAAAACAGCCATGCGAGCGGGCGAAAAGCCCAAGCTTGCAGCGCTCAGATTGATCTCAGCGGCGGTTAAGCAGTACGAAGTTGATCACCGTATTGCCCTCGAGGATGGCACTGCGCTCGATTTGCTGACCAAGATGGCAAAACAGCGCCGCGAGTCGATTAGCCAGTTCCAGGCGGGTGGACGGGACGATCTCGTCAAGCAGGAAGAGTTTGAACTGGCCCTCATTGTGGAATACCTGCCGCAGCCGCTCAGCAACAAAGAGGTTGAGCAGCACGTGGCCGACGCCATCGCCGCCACTGGCGCTTTAGCGGTGCGCGACATGGGCAAGGTCATGGGCATCTTGAACGGCAAGCTCAAGGGCCGCACTGACATGGCCGCCGTCAGCGCACTGGTCAAGGCGAGGCTCGCCGGCTGAGCCCGCCGCGGCGGGCGCGGCTACTCGCCAGACCCGCTACTGCTTACAATCTGGCATCTTCACTAGCCACCCTCCCCTTATCCCATGGCTGGCCGCATCCCTGAGCAATTCATCGCCGACCTGTTAGCCCGCGTCGACATTGTCGAACTGGTTGAAGGCTATCTGCCGCTGCGTAAAGCGGGTAAGGATTTTCAGGGGTTGTGCCCGTTTCACGGTGAGAAGACCCCCTCCTTCACCGTTAGTCGCGACAAGCAATTTTTTCACTGCTTCGGTTGCGGCGCCCACGGCAGCGCCATCGGCTTTGTCATGAAACATCGCAACCTCGAGTTCGTCGAGGCGGTCGAAGAATTAGCCGGCATAGCCGGCATGGAAGTGCCGCACGAAGCGCGCAGCCAGCGCACCGGCAGCACCCGTGATCTATTTAGCATCCTTGAACAAGCGCGTGCCTTCTACGAAGGACAATTGCGCCATAGCGACACGCGCGAACTGGCGGTAAATTACCTTAAGAAGCGTGGCCTGAGCGGCGAAATCGCCAAGACCTTCCGTTTGGGATTCGCGCCCTCGGGTTGGCGCAATCTGCTCGACGTATTGACCACCAACGGCATCAGCGAAGAGCAAGTTGAGCGGGCCGGACTGGCGATCAAACGGGAACGCGGCGGTTATTACGATCGCTTTCGCGACCGAGTGATGTTCCCCATCCACGACCGGCGCGGACGTGTGATCGGATTTGGTGGCCGTGTCATCGACAGTGGTGAGCCCAAATACCTGAACTCGCCTGAAACGGAGGTCTTCCACAAGGGGCGCGAACTCTACGGCTTGCATGAAGCATTGGCTGCCAACCGCAAGCTTGGCAGCCTGACGGTGGTAGAAGGTTACCTCGATGTGGTCGCTCTTCATCAGTTCGGCATGCCCCATTCTGTAGCCACCCTTGGCACAGCTGTCACGCGCGATCACCTCGACCTGTTATTTCGCCAGGTACCCGAGATCGTGTTTTGTTTTGATGGCGATGCGGCGGGCAAACGCGCCGCCTGGCGGGCATTGGAAATTGCCCTGCCCATGGTGGAAGGCAATCGCGCTGTGCGCTTTGCCTTTTTGCCTGAAGGCCAAGACCCCGACAGCGCGATACGTGAATTCGGACCGGAGGGGTTTTTCAAAATCGCTCGTCAATTCGGGCTGACCGACTATCTGCTCGACACCCTTAAGCTTGAGGTCGACCTCAGTACCGGCGATGGCCGAGCGCGGCTGATCGAGCGCGCTAAGCCCTTTTTGAACCAGATCCCAAGCCAAAGTCATCGTGCCGGCGCCGTGCGGGCACTTGCTGAGCTGAGTAAATTCGACGAGGACCTGATACGCCGCGAGCTTGGTCTCACCCCAAATCGGTTCGGTGCACCGCGCCGTGCGCCAGTGCTGAATCGTTTCACCAGCCGCTCTTTGGAAGAGCAGGCGCTAACAATGCTCTTGCAGAAACCCACTCTAGCCGCTCAGCTTGACGCGCAGATGGTGGCCTTTTACCGGCAAGAACTACACGAGGGGCTGTTATTGCTCGAAGTCTGGAACGCCATTGACACCCATCCGTCCACCTCCACCGCGGTCCTGCTGGAGCGCTGGCGCGACCACCCCCTTGAGGCGCAGCTCGCAAACCTGCTGGCGACCGACCTCGGCATTCCCGACACGGCCTTTGAGAGTGAATTTGCAGGTGCCATTGAACGCCTGCGTCAGAAGGCCGAAGAACAGCGCTTCGCGCGCATCCAGACCATCCCTTTCGAGCAATGGACCGAAGAGCAGCGCGAGATCGTGCGGCACTACAAACGTGCCAAGTGACAAAAACGGAACGACCAACTCTTGGGGATGTCGATGTCGTAGTTACCCGTGCGAGACCATCGAGCGCGCAGATGACACTCTTCGCGCTCGAAAACTACGAGCCCCACGGCAATTGGACTAGGCAAATGCGTCCCGAAACGCCTATACTACGCGGCTATTTTGCTGCTCCTGTGCACCCGGCGGACCCGCCGCTCACTTACTAGAACTTCAACGATCCATCCCAAGGATCGACGGACTACGAGGCTCGTGGAAATTGACCAAAGCTAAAACAGATTCCGTGGAGACGGTGGACGAAGTCGATACCGCCGACCAGCAGTCCCAACTCAAACTACTCATTTCCAAGGGTAAAGAGCAGGGCTTCCTGACTTACCACGAGGTTAATGACCACCTGCCCAACGATATAGTCGATCCCGAACAGATCGAAGATATCATTAACATGATCAATGACATGGGCATCGCTGTCCACGAGACGCCGCCGGATCTCGATGCGATGTTATTGAATGACCGAGATGTCGACGAAGAAGCCGCTGAAGAAGCAGCCGCTGCGTTGGCTGCAGTGGACAACGAGTTCGGACGTACTACCGACCCGGTGCGCATGTATATGCGCGAGATGGGCACTGTCGACCTCTTGACTCGCGAAGGCGAAATCAAGATCGCTAAACGCATCGAAGACGGCCTGAATCAGGTCCTGTCCGCGCTGGCTGATTTCCCGACTGTTTCCGAGCTGTTCTTGAACCATTACACGCGTTCCGTCAGTGCCGAAATCAAGATCACGGACATGATTTCGGGTTTCATTGACTACAGCGAAGCGGCAGCCCTGCCGCCGCCGGTGGTCGTTGTTTCCGATGACGCCACTGCGGCTGCTGGCGACGACGACGAAGAAGTTGAAGGTGCAAGCGAGGACGATGAGGTCGTAGCGCCGTCGCTCGATCCCGAAGAAGTTATCCGCCGCTTCGACGAGTACAACAAGTTATTCAAGAAAGTGCAGGCCGCCACCAAGCGTAACGGTCGCGACCATGCACGCACTGAGCTGGTGCGCAAAGAACTCCAGGACCGCTTTCTGGAATTTAAGCTCGTACCCAAATTCACCGACAAGCTGACCGAACATGTGCGCCTGGTTGTGGAAGAAATCCGCAAGCAGGAAAAGGCCATCATGGATATCTGCGTGAAGCATTGCCGTATGCCGCGTAAAGATTTCCTCGCGGTATTTGTTGACGCCGAAACCGACGACAAATGGGTCAAGACCCTGACTCGTGCCAAGAAGCCTTACGCAGCTGCCATCAAGGAGCGCGAGGACGAGATCGCAAACGCGCAAAAGCGTCTTCTCGAAGTTGAACAATCGCATGTCATTACCATCGGTGCGATCAAAGACATCAACCGTCGTATGTCGATCGGCGAGGCTAAAGCGCGACGTGCCAAGAAAGAAATGGTCGAAGCCAACCTGCGGCTCGTGATTTCGATTGCCAAAAAGTACACCAATCGCGGCCTGTTATTCCTCGATCTTATCCAAGAAGGCAATATCGGCCTTATGAAAGCGGTCGACAAATTTGAATATCGTCGCGGTTACAAATTTTCGACCTATGCGACATGGTGGATCCGTCAGGCCATTACGCGCTCGATCGCCGACCAGGCACGTACTATCCGTATTCCCGTGCACATGATTGAGACGATCAACAAACTCAATCGCATTTCGCGCCAGATTCTGCAAGAGAAAGGCCGCGAGCCAACGCCGGAAGAACTGGCCGACCGCATGGAGATGCCTGAAGACAAAATTCGTAAGGTGCTCAAGATTGCGAAAGAACCCATCTCGATGGAAACCCCGATTGGCGACGACGAGGATTCTCATCTCGGTGATTTCATTGAAGACTCCAACATTCAAGCACCGATCGACTCGGCAACGTTTGAAGGACTGTGCCGCAGCACTCGCGAAGTACTCGCCGGCCTCACGCAACGTGAGGCAAAAGTACTGCGTATGCGCTTTGGCATCGATATGAACACTGACCACACCCTTGAAGAGGTCGGCAAACAGTTCGATGTCACACGCGAACGCATCCGTCAGATCGAGGCAAAAGCGCTGCGCAAGTTGCGTCACCCCTCGCGCTCGGAGCGATTGCGTACCTTCCTCGACTAAATCACGCAACGTGATGCGGCCGGTGCTACCGATTTGTAGCACTGGCAACTGCTCTTCGGTCGCGCTGGTCGTTGCCACGATGAGCATGACCCCCAAGCGCTCTCGGGCCTGTAGCTCAGTTGGTTAGAGCAGGGGACTCATAATCCTTTGGTCGTAGGTTCAAGTCCTACCGGGCCCACCATTTAATCAAATACTTAGTCTTTCTCCACTTGCCCACTGTCAGCGAAAAGGTACAATTTCAGTACACTTGGAGCACGGGAGAGGCTCATGGCGACCTTAGTCAAGACGCCGGCAGGGACCTGGAAAGCGGTCGTTCGCAAACGCGGCTGGCCCGCCGTCTTCAAAACATTTCGAATCAAGCGCGACGCTCAGGATTGGTCGCGTCGCACCGAGAACGAGATGGTGCGCGGCGTATTCATCGATCGCGCGGATGCCCAGCGTATGACGCTGGAAGACGCCCTCAAACGCTACCAGCAGGAAGTCACGCCCACCAAGCGCGCATGGACCGCGAAGTCCGAGACGAACCGAGCACGTAGGCTAACCTCGGAGCTCGGTAAGTACAGTCTCGCAGCTATTACACCGGACATCGTTGCCCAGTATCGCGACAAGCGCCTCGCCGAGGGGCTCAAGAACGACTCCGTTCGCCTGGAGCTCGCCCTCCTTTCCCATTTGTTTTCGACCGCAATCAAGGAATGGCGGTTAGGGCTCTACTACAACCCTGTCGCCAACATCCGTAAGCCGGCTCCAGGCCCAGGGCGTAATCGTCGTCTGGTAGGCGATGAGGAGCAGCGCCTGATCGCCGCTTGCAGCGCTTATTCGAATCCGTTGCTGGGGTGGCTGGTTCGACTTGCCATTCACACGGGCATGCGTGCCGGTGAGCTCCAGTCACTGCAACACGACCAGGTTGATCTCAAACGACGTATCGTCACTCTCGCCATGACCAAGAATGGCTCGGCGCGCACTGTCCCACTGACCCAGGCAGCCGCCGTAGTATTTTCGCTGGCCCTCAACAATCCAGCCCGTCCCGAGGACTGTGATTTGATTTTCTTTGGGGAACCCGGCCGCGACAAAAAGCGCAGGCCATACGAATTTCATCCCGCCTGGCAGCAGGTCCTTAAAGATCACAACATCATCGGACTCCGTTTCCACGACCTTCGGCACGAGGCCGTTTCCCGCTTGGTCGAAGCCGGGCTCGGCGACCAGGAGGTCGCGGCCATCTCTGGCCATAAGTCGATGCAGATG
>JAYUQF010000426.1:0-3319 GCA_043756885.1 Pseudomonadota bacterium | reverse complement strand
CAGCGGTTTTATCGACGTCGGGATCGAAATCCGCATAGCCGTAACCGGGGTTAAAATCAGTGAAGGCCAACACTTCAGTCATGCGTGTCTGGATCGTTGCCAGCTGACTCATATTTGCCACGGCATTTAATACCAATACGCCCTTACGACCGAGGATGCGAATGTTGTAATTGAGCGTGGCTTGCGGGGCGTCGGGAAAGCGTAGTTCCCTGGCCCAATGGAGTTTTCTGGCGACCTTGTCGTAATAGGGGCGCGCCGCCCAACCCAGCAATTCGACCGGCGCCTGACCCTGTTTGGCGCGTTCGGCATTGGCTGCGGCGTTAACTTCCTGCATGTCCTTCATGAGCTGGTCGTAGTCGATACCATCGGCATCGTCATCTGAGACATGGCCATCTTCTTCGTAGGTGATGACCACGCCCCAGCCTTGTTCATCGAGCGGACTGACATCCGATGGGAACAACATGCCCAGGGTGCCATCACCTTGCGCATTACCCCATGCCTGTTCAAGTATGCGCTTGGCATCTGCCGGGCTGAGATAGCGAAATCCGGCGGGGATTTTGAGCGTGGCTATGCCTTGCGGCAGCGCCACTACGCCGTGCTGATATGTCAGCGTCGCTTCGAAAGCTTCCTTGCTCAACGGTTGTGCGGGGTCATCGGCGAAGGCCCCGAGCGCAGATAACGAGAGCAGGCTCAGTAGCACGATACGCAGGGTCACGTTGTCACACGCCTTGTTGATAAATTCATACGGGCTTCAACACACTATGTAGCTCAAACGTCAGCAAGGCCAGGATCGCCAGCAGGCCCAGATACCAGAGCGCATAGTTGGCGCGAGTCATGGCCGGGATATCGTAGTAGCCAGCGGGCCGTCCACCATCACCACGCAGACTGTCGAGCAATTGCGGCACAGCCAGCAAGGCAATCAGGACCAGCATCGGATTTGGGCGCCACATATATAGCGCAATCAACAGCGGCGCGCCCACCCACCAGATTTTTGGCGAGATAACCCCCGTGATGCGGCCACCGTCCAGCGGTGACAGTGGCAGCATGTTGAACAGGTTGATCATGAAACCTGCGTACGCAAGCGCCAGCAGCAAATCGCTGTTTTGCCAGCGCGCCAGGAAATAACAGGCGAAGGCGCCGAGCGTGCCTAACAGCGGACCGCCTAAACCCACATAAGCTTCAGTCTCGGCGTTATGGGGTAGCTCCTTCATCTCTATCCACGCGCCAACAAAAGGAATGAACGTAGGCGCACCCACCTTGAGGCCACGTTGCCGCGCTGCGATGTAATGGCCCATCTCATGCACAAATATAAGGAGGACAAAACCGAGCGCATAGCGCCAGCCAAAAAATATGGCATAGGTCCCAACGGAGAGCAGCATGGTGCCCGATGTGAGCAGTACTTTGCTGAACTTGAAGGAAGCGAGCAGGAGAAAAAGCGCTTTGATCATGGGTACAACGGCGCAAGTGAGATAGAAAACAAGTGGTGAGCACTGTGACCAGCTTGGTCAGAGCAGTCAACGGTCACACTGTATGGCGCACGAACACACATGATCGGGAAGGGCGATTGCATGCAACAGGCGGTTATACTTCGGCCGGCCCACAACACGTGAGAATAGTCATGACGACCCGCCGACTCCTTATCGTCAATCGTGGTGAAATTGCACTGCGCATCATGCGCACTGCAGCTGAACTGGGCTTCTCCACCGTCGCGTTATTTGGTGAAGATGATGCCGCGAGTTTGCACGTGAGTCGTGCCGACACTGCCGTGTCTGTGCCGGGGCGCGGTGCGGCGGCTTATCTTGATGCCAACAGCATCGTCGCTGCGGCCACCGCGCACGGCTGTTGGGGAGTACATCCAGGCTACGGCTTTTTGGCTGAGCAGGCCCATTTTGGCGCGGCTTGCGAAGCGGTGGGCTTGACGTTTGTTGGGCCGACACCGGCGCAACTGGCGTTGTTTGGCAACAAAATCGCGGCTCACGAACTGGCGCGGCAATGTGACGTGTTTACCTTGGCAGCCTCTAACTCCTTGGACGGCGCCACGGCACTCGCTGATTTTCGTGCCGCCCAGGGTGCGCAGACCACGGTGTTGATCAAGGCCGCTGCCGGTGGTGGTGGGCGTGGTATGCGTGTTGTTGCGCCCGGTGCCGATGGTGCTGCGTTGTGGGCGGCGTGCAGCGCCGAGGCCCTGGCCGCATTTGGTGATGGCAGTGTTTATGCTGAGCGTTACATCGCCAATGCACGACATATCGAAGTGCAGGTGTTAGGCGACGGACAGGGCGCGGTGACCCATCTGTGGGAACGCGATTGCTCCACACAACGCCGTCACCAGAAACTGATCGAAATCGCGCCGGCACCGCATTTACCTGCAGCGACCCGCACGGCCTTGCTCGAAGCCGCGCTGCGCATGGCGCGTCACGCCAACTACCGTGGTCTTGGTACCTTTGAGTTTCTGCTTGATGCCGATAGCGGGGCATGGTTTTTCATCGAAGCCAATGCGCGTCTGCAAGTGGAACATACCGTCACCGAAGAAGTGCTGGGACTGGATCTGGTCGCTTTGCAATTGCACGTGGCAGACGGCGCGACCCTGGCGGACTTGGGTCTGACTTGTGCGCCTGCCGCGCCACGCGGTTTTGCCGTGCAATTGCGTATCAATGCCGAAGTGCTGGGCGATGACGGCACACCACGGCCCGCCAGTGGCGCCATTACGCGCTTTGAACCGGCCACCGGGCCGGGCGTGCGTATCGACAGCGCGGCGTGCACGGGTTATGTCCCCAGTCCGGCTTTTGATTCGCTACTCGCTAAATTAATCGTCCATCACACGGGTGATTTTTCGCAGCTGCTCGCGCGCGCACGGCGTGCGGCGCGCGAATTTGAAATCGAAGGTATATCAACCAACCTGCCGTTATTGCAGGCTTTACTGGTTGAGCCGGCCTTGGCCAGCGGCGAGCTCAACACCACTTATGTCGAACAGCAGAGCGCGGCCTTGATGCAGGCCGCCAGCGCCTATGTTGTAACGCCGCGTGTGGTGAGCAATAACACGCCGACCAGCCCCAGCGCGATCGTCGTGCCAGCGGGCGCGAGCATGGTGCCGGCCCCGATGCGTGCCAGAGTGATCAGTGTAGAGGTCAGTAGCGGGGCGAGCGTTCAACGCGGCCAGCCATTGGCCGTGCTGGAGGCGATGAAAATGCATCACGTGGTGGCGGCCGCTGCGAGTGGCACCATCACTGCAATTCTGGTGCAGGTTGGTGACGTACTGGATGAAGGTGAGCCGCTTGCTTTTTATGTTGTTGATGAAAATGCCGAGCACAGCACCGATACG
>JAYUQF010000425.1:0-3321 GCA_043756885.1 Pseudomonadota bacterium | reverse complement strand
ACACCGGCTACAAGTTGGCCGATGCGTCTTTATTAGCAGGACGCGCCGAGTTCGATGACGGCATTACGCTGGTCATCCTGTCCGTATTTCCCAACCTGGTGGTGCAACAGATCGCCAATACCCTTGCAGTGCGCCAGATAGTCACCCACGGCGTCGATGGGTTTGAACTGGTGTGGACCCACTTCGGTTATGCCGACGACGACGAAGCGTTGTGTGCCATGCGTCTGAAGCAGGCCAATCTGATTGGCCCCGCGGGCTATGTCTCAATGGAAGATGGCGAGGCGGTTGAAATCGTACAACGGGCCGTAACCCAGGCCAGTGGTGCCAGTTCTTACATCGCGATGGGGGGCGGGCGTGCCGAAGATGCCCAGCATCTGGTGACTGAGAGTGCCATCATCGGCTTCTGGGAAGCGTGGCGACACGTGATGGGGATGCAGCGCTCCTGAACATGGCGACGGCGCAGGGCGAGGGTCCTGCGCCGTCGTGCTTTTTTGGTGGGATTAACCGTTCTTGCGCCGCACGGATCAACGCACCTGACGGAAGCAGGTGCGAATTTCGTTGACGAAGATCGCCGGCTGTTCAAAAGCGGCAAAATGACCGCCCTTGTCCAGCACGTTGTAGTGGATGAGTTTGTTATAGCGCTCTTCACACCAGCGTCGAGACGCGCGGAAGATCTCATGGGGATAGATGCTGACACCGGCCGGCATATGGATCGGCGGCTTGGGTGCCGTAAGGACACTGAATGACTCCCAGTACAAGCGTGCCGCCGAAGCCCCCACCGCTGGCAGCCAGTACATCATGACGTTATCCAGCAACTCGTCGCGGGTCAGCACGTTTTCCGGATGACCATTGCTATCGGTCCAGGACCAGAATTTTTCCATGATCCAGGCGCATTGCGCGACCGGTGAATCGACCAGGCCGTAGCCGACCGTCTGCGGGCGTGTGCTCTGTTCTTTGGAATAGCCAGAGTCCCAATCAAAATAGTGTTGGAAGCCTGCCAGCGCAGATACCTCCTGCGCGGTTGGTTCGGCGGTCAAAGCGGGGCTGGGTGACAGCAGTGGCATATTGGTGTGCATGGCAAAACAATGCTTGGTTTCGGACAGACCCATCGCGTGAGTGACCGCCGAGCCCCAATCGCCACCCTGGGCGACATAACGTTTGTACCCCAGGCGTGCCATCAACTGGCCCCAAGCACGGCCGATGCGCTCGATACCCCAGCCGGAGGTGTCGGGTTTGGCCGAAAAACCAAAACCAGGCAAGGTCGGGATCACCAAGTGAAAAGCATCTTCGCCCTTGCCACCATGTGCTTCAGGATCGGTGAGCGGGCCGATAACTTTCATGAATTCCAGCACAGAGCCCGGCCAGCCGTGGGTCATGATCATCGGCATGGCATTTTTGTGGTGGGACTTGATATGCAGGAAGTGAATATCCAGGCCGTCAAGTTCGGTGATGAATTGCGGCAGGGCGTTAAGCTGCTCCTGACAGCGATCCCAGTCGTAGTCAGTGCGCCAGTATTCGACCAGCTCGCGCATATAAGCCAGTGGTATGCCCTGACTCCAACCGGCAACTGCCTCGCGCTCCGGCCAACGGGTATTGGCCAGACGACGCTTGAGATCGGTGAGTGCGCTCTTTGGCACACGGATGCGGAACTTCTTCACTTTGCTCATAACGGACTCCTATGGTGGCCGGCGCAACGGTATCGCCGCACGCGGGCGAGGGCAATGGCCAGCGGACTCACGGTGCCGCGTCAGCCTCATTTTTTTAATAACGGTTCCAGGCGTTGGTCGGTGAGGGTACGCAAGAAGGCGATGATGAGGGTGATGCGTTCTTCGTCCAGCGGTTGGCCCTGACGGAGCAATTCGTCATCGATATTGGCGGCGACCTCGGGCGGGCCCCATGGCCGGCCGGTTTCGGGATTGACGGCATTGGCGGCGGTGTTCACCAGGTGTTTGTTATAAAAAAAGATCGCAGTACGCAGATCTTTGAACACGCCGTTATGCATATAGGGCGCGGTGAGCGCCACATTGCGCAAAGTTGGCACGCGGAATTTGCCGGCCTCGTGCGGATCGTTAACCAGTGGATTGTCGCCCAGACCACCGTCAATATGTTTTGCACCAAGTCCATTTTGCGCGCGTAACGCGACATTGGCCGGCAGCCCGATATTAAAATAACGAAAATTGCTGAAGCTGTCGTGCGGGCGGGTATTGCTGGTGTCCTGCAAGTGGCAGCTTGTGCAGTTTGTCAGCGTTGAGAAGAACAGTGTGCGGCCCTGTTCTTCGTCGGCGGCCAGTGTCAGTTCGCCACGCAAATAGCGGTCGTAACGTGAATCGAAGGCAACAAAAAGCGGGGTGCGCTCGAAGGCCGCCAGTGCCACGCCAACGGCGGCAAAAGCGGTCTGTGTATCGTCAAACACGCTCGTACCAAAGTGCCGGGTGAAGTCCACAACATACTGCGCGTTCTCCCGTACGCGCGTCACCAAAGCCTGTGGATCGGGCATCTGCATTTCAAGCGCATTAAGCATGGGTTGGCCAGCCTGCTCGGCCAGGTCACGCGCGTGACCGTCGTGAAACAGCCCACCAACATACTGCCCCTGTGCGTCGCGTGTCAGCGCTGGTACCAGCGCCGCATAGGCGATACTCGGGGTATTACGATCACCCAGCGTATGGCCGTCGGCGCCCAAGGATGCAGCACCGCCCGCGCCATTAGCGCGTGTATCGATGAAGGCCTGCGCCGGATCGTGGCAGCTGGCGCAAGACTGCGTGCGGCTTAGGGAAAGATTGGTATCAAAAAACAAAACGCGGCCGAGATCTGCCAGCGTCGTCGGTGCTACTTGCGTGGTGGCGGCCGGCACGTCATTGGCTACACAACACATGATGAATAGGCTGACTGCGGCGCACAGGTGTTTGGTAACGGCCGAGGCAGTGCGCGCCAGCCTAAGGACCCTGGTCAAAATTATCTCTACATTCGGCTGTTCCTGAGCGGCGCCCGGCAAGCAACCACTCAGGAACACCCTCGGTGCTGACGAGATAATTCTGACCAGGGACCTAACCGCAAACCGGTAGCGCGGCGCCCTCCCCGCGACTGGGTGCAAGTATGAGGCTCGCAACCGGCTGCCTCGCCGCCATATAACTGCAGGGATATTCAATGCGCATCGCACTTGGCATTCGCGGTCATTCGAAAATCCTCGGCATACTCAAGGAGCAGTTGCCGCAAGACGAATTCGTCGAGTTTGATGCGAATGATGTGACAGAACGGACACGGGATTGCGAAGTGATCATTCCTATAGTCACACCAGTGTCCGACAAGATTCTTGAGGATCCC
>JAYUQF010000424.1:0-3326 GCA_043756885.1 Pseudomonadota bacterium | reverse complement strand
CTCTCATTGGAAGGCGGTATCGACATCGCTTCACGATATTTCGCGACAGTGCGGCGTGCCACCTGTACACCCTGGTCAGACAACAACGCGGCGATCTTATGGTCGCTCAAAGGTTTTTGCGTGTTTTCGGCCGAGATCAATTTTTTGATCACGGCGCGGATGGCCGTCGAGGACGCCTCACCGCCTAAAGTGGTGCTGACATGGCTGGAAAAAAAGTACTTGAGCTCAAAGATGCCGCGTGGCGTGTGCATGTATTTGCGCGTGGTAACTCGCGAGATGGTTGACTCGTGCATCTCCAGCGCTTCGGCGATGTCATGCAGCACCAGTGGTTTCATCGCTTCTTCGCCGTGCTCCAAAAAAGCCCGCTGCCGCTCGACGATGGCGGTTGCAACCCTCAACAGGGTTTCGCTGCGGCTCTGCAGACTCTTAATGAACCAGCGCGCCTCCTGCAAATGTGTCCGCAGGGACGTATTGCCTTCGCTACTATCAGCCCGTTTGATCATTGAGGCGTAGTAGGGATTAACCCGCAGCGGTGGCATTGTTTCGGCGTTGAGCTCTACCCGCCACCGGTCTTTGTATTTGTAGACGAACACGTCTGGCACGATGTATTCGGTCTGCTCGTCGCTGTATAACGAGCCTGGACGCGGGTTGAGCGATTGGATAAGCGCGATGACGGTGGCGAGATCTTCGCGGGCAAGCTTCAAGCGGCGCATCAACTGGTTGTAGTCGCGCGCGGCGAGCAGGTCTATGAAATCGGCGATACAGCGCTGGGCCTGCGTGAGCCACGGTGTATCGCGGGGCAACTGGGCAAGTTGCAACAACAGGCACTCACGAAGGTTGCGGGCCGCAACACCGGTCGGGTCCAGGCCCTGCACCAGGCGCAGAATCGCCTGTACTTCGTCGCTCTCGATGAGGTCGCCGATGGCGGTGCTGACGGTTGTAGCCAGTTCTTCCAGGGGGCTGGTGAGATATCCAGTCGCGTCGAGATCGTCGACGATGGTCACGGCGATTGCGCGGTCGCGGTCGCTCAGGGGGGTGAGATTGATCTGCCACAACAGGTGTTCGCGCAAGGACGGCGGGCTGACGCTGGCGCGCTCAAAATCGGAGTCTTCACCATCGCGACTGCTGGAGCTTGTGCCGGATGCGGCGAGACCGTCGTAAACCTCATCCCAGTCGCTGTCGACGGGTAGTTCGGCCGGAATGTCGTCGGTAACTGAATGGGTTTCGATTTCGCTGGGGTCACCGCCACCCACTTCGAAGCTTGATTCAAAACTCGCCTCCGACTCGCCATCGTTACCAGCCGCAGCGCTGTCACCTGCACTGAAGCTCGGGTCTTCGTAGTCGTCGGCGCCGTCCGCCAGTTCAAGCATCATGTTCGATTCCAGCGCGTCCTGGATTTCGACCGAGAGCTCCATAGCAGACAGCTGCAAGAGGCGGATTGCCTGTTGCAGCTGCGGCGTCATCGTCAGATGTTGGCCGAGCTTCAATTGAAGGGATTGCTTCATATCCTCCCGGGCAACCGTCTAAATAAAAAAATCCGCTGGCTCCATCTTAGCTCACCAGCGCGTGGCCTGGATCAATAATTGCATAGCGACACGCACAAGTCGGGCGGTCCCCTGGCAAGGATCTTGTGAACGATCTTCGGCCGAGACAGGCGAGGCTTTAAAGCTTGAAAGCCTCACCGAGATAGACTCGCCGCACTTTTTCATCCGATAGAATGGCCTGCGCATCACCTTCCTTGATGATGGTGCCTTCGTTGACGATGTAGGCGCGGTCGCAGATGCGCAGGGTTTCCTGCACGTTGTGATCGGTAATCAGCACCCCGATGCCCATCTGTTTGAGATGGCTGATAATGCGCTGGATGTCACCGACCGAGATCGGGTCAACACCGGCGAAGGGTTCATCGAGCAGGATGAAGCGCGGCTCGGTGGCCAGGGCGCGGGCAATCTCAACCCGCCGGCGCTCGCCCCCTGATAAGGACATGCCGAGATTCTCGCGGATGTGTTCGATGTGGAATTCTTGCAGCAGGGCTTCGAGACGGCGCTGGCGCTGGTGCTGGTTAAGATCAGCAATGATTTCCAGTACCCCCAAGATGTTTTGCTCGACCGTCAGTTTGCGGAACACCGACGCTTCCTGGGGTAGATAGCCCAGCCCCCGGCGGGCCCGCACATCCATCGGCAGATGGGTAAGTTCCTCGCTGTCGAGGTGAATCGAACCGCCCTCGCTCGCGACCAGGCCCACGATCATATAAAAGCTGGTGGTCTTGCCGGCGCCATTGGGGCCGAGCAGACCAATCACTTCGCCGCTTTGCACCGACAGGCTGACGTCTTTCACCACCCGCCGCGAACGATAGGTTTTAGCCAGATGGCGAACCGCGAGCACACTCATGGGCTGAGATCCGTCAAGCTCGTTAAGGGCATAGGCCGGGGTCGCTGCTTACGGCGCTGAGTCGTTGTCGAGCTGGCGTTCAGGGTGGCGTCACGGGCGCTTTGGCATCCGGAATCGCCCCGTTCTGGGCTGCCGGCTCGGTTTTGCCCGGCGCAGCGTCGCCCACCTTCTTTTTGGGCGGGATGATGATGCGGACGCGATCACTGCCGTCCTTGGGATATTGATCTTTGTTGGCTTGTCCGGCCCGTGCCGAGCGGGCAGTAATGATGCTCTTTTTAGTGTCGTAGTTGATACGGTGGCCTTCGAACAGGCGCTCGCCTTGGGTGACACGGGCTTTTTCTATCAGGTTCAGCAGGCTCTGCTCGGCGTGATATTCAATTTTCAGGGCTTGGCCGTGCACGTCGTCGTCGTGGTCCGGGGTCTGCTTAAAAGTTGCCGGACGGCCTTCGAGGTAGGCCTCCTTCATGTCCTTGTTCTCAGTGAAATTAACCCGCAAACGGTCACCCGTCATATGCATTGAACCCTGGTCCACCACCACATTACCCACGTAAACCGTCGTATGTTCTTCGTCGTCGAGCTCCGCGAAGTCGGCCTCGATCTGCACCGGTTGCTGGGGATCTGTCGATAGCGCCTGGCATGGCTGCGCCATCACCGCCAGCACAACCAGCAGTGCGCTATCAACTTTGCGGCTTGACCACTTCATGTCTGGCTCTTACTTGGTTCAACAATTCGACCCGTTCATGCGCGAAATTGGCGCGCATCCCGATCGAGTGGGCAACGGTCGCGGGTGCGATGATGGTGGTCGGTTCGGCGGACTCCGCATACTGTTCCTTAGGTAACACCCGCAGTTCCGACGTCAAGACCTGATAAATACGTTTGCCGGCCTTGTTTTGGCGCCAGATCTCAACCGGACCATGGAGCAGCACGACTTCGTTACC
>JAYUQF010000423.1:0-25821 GCA_043756885.1 Pseudomonadota bacterium | reverse complement strand
TCACAACTGCCAACAGCGATGGCGCGCCAAACGATGATGATCAAACAACGCAGATTCCTGAAATTACCGTCACTGGCCGCAGCGATTCACAAATCGGTATCGCGCAGTCCGCTTCGCAAGGCAGCATCGGCACCGCTGAGCTGTTATATCGGCCGTTGGTGCGGCCCGGTGAGTTACTGGAAGCGGTGCCCGGCCTCATCGTCAGTCAGCACAGCGGTGAAGGTAAAGCCAATCAATATTACCTGCGCGGTTTTAATCTTGATCACGGTACCGATTTTCTTACCCAGGTAGACGGCGTACCGGTCAATCTTGTTAGCCATGCGCACGGCCAGGGCTGGACCGACACCGGCTTTCTGATCCCCGAACTGGTGCGCACCTTAAGTTATCAGAAGGGCGTTTATTACGCCGAGAATGGCGACTTCTCCAGCGCCGGCGCAGCCAATATTCAATATGCGGACGAATTGCCGGCAAGCATCGCCGCGTTTAACGGCGGCAACCTGGATTTTTATCGTGGCCTGTATGCGTCTTCACGCCCGCTCGCCGACGGTACCCTCCTGTATGCGCTGGAAGGCCAATACAACAACGGCCCGTGGCAACGTGGTGATCATTACCGCAAGGCCAATGGCGTGGTGCGTTACAGCCGCGGCCAAGCGCAGGCCGGCTGGTCGCTGACATTCATGGGCTACAAAGCCGATTGGGATGCAACGGATCAAATTCCTCGGCGCGCCGTCGAGTCTGGTGATATCGATCGTTTTGGACTTATCGACCCCTCCGCCGGTGGCCACAGCCAGCGTTATAGCGCGAGCGGTGAATGGCACCGGCAAGGCGCGGCCAGCACCACCACGGCGATGTTCTACGGTTATTACTACGACCTCGATCTGTATTCCAATTTCACCTATGCGCTGGCTGATCCCGTGCGTGGTGATCAGTTTGAACAACCCGATCAACGCGCGGTATCGGGCTTCAAGTTGACCCACAGCTTTTTTCATAGCCTGGTCAATACACCAACACAGACCACCGTTGGTCTGCAGAACCGCAACGACGTTATCAATAACGGCCTGTTCCTGACCCAGCGGCGTCAGCGGCATACAACCGTACGCAAGGACAACACCCTGCAAAACAGCATCTCGCCCTATATCGAAAATACCACGCAGTGGAACAACTGGCTGCGCACCACCCTCGGCGCACGCTTCGATGCGTTCCGCTTCGATGTGGCGAGTGACCGCGCATCCAATAGTGGCAAACGCTGGGCGAGCCTTGTCAGTCCCAAGGGCGGGCTTGTGTTGGGGCCGTGGGCTGCAACTGAGTTGTATGTGAACGCCGGCACCGGCTTCCACAGCAACGATGGCCGCGGTGTGAACACCGTGATCGATCCCAATACCGGCACGACCGTTGAACGCGCCGTGCCCCTGGTGCGCACCTACGGCGCGGAAATCGGAGCGCGCACCACCTGGCTACCTGGACTCCAGAGCACCGTTGCGTTGTGGGGCTTGGACAGTGATTCAGAGCTGGTTTTTGTAGGCGATGCCGGCACCACCGAAGCGGGCCGGCCGAGTCGGCGTTATGGCGTCGAGTTTGCCAATTATTACGCGGCCACCGACTGGCTCAAGTTCGATGCCGACTTGAGCTTCTCGAAGTCGCGCTTACGCAAACATTCGCCAGAGGGTGACCATATTCCCGGCGCGGTTGAGAGCGTCATCGCCGCCGGCGCAACGGTGCACGATCTGCAGGGCTTTTTTGGTTCCTTGCGGCTGCGTTATTTCGGGCCGCGCCCGCTCATTGAAGACAACAGTGTGCGCTCGCGAGAGACCCTGCTGCTCAGCGCGCAGCTCGGTTACCAGGTAAACAAAACCTGGCAGGTAGTGGCCGATGTTTTTAATCTGCTTAATCGTGGTGACAGCGCCATCGACTATTACTACGCCTCACGCCTACCCGGCGAAGCGCCGGGGCCGGATGAAGGCGGTTACAACGACATCCACTTTCATCCGGTCGAGCCGCTCAGTTTTAGGCTTGGTCTGAGCGCGCAGTTCTGAACGCAGGTGCAGGACTCGCACTGACCGCTATCTGCAGGCAAATGCTGAGAAAATACTGCGCCGCACTGCTAAATTTGGCGCCCCCATAAGCAAACTCTGAGGTGGCAGATCGATCCCGGCGAGGGGATGGGCCTCGACCCTGAACACCGAGAATATTGCACTGATGTGGCTGCGGACAGGCCGGTCGCGATTTCTAGGTGTTTTGCAGGGTCGGCCAGACGGCACAGACAAAAGCTGCCTGTGAACAATCCGTGGCAGCAGCGCGCGAAGGCACTCAAAAGAACTTGCAAAGTGGCCAGGCCAGCGGGCATCTGCATAGGGATTCAAGCGTTTTTTTTTGTATCGAATGCAAAAACGCGGCACCGTGGACAAAAGCCAGAACCGTTTTGCACGGATTAAATCAAGCGTGGAATTTGGCCTGCGGATCACGAAATCAAGCCAGATTCAAGTCCCGGAGGCGATGCTTATACACATCTCGCCGGGTGCTTGACAGATTCGTGAAATTCCTCTTCCTGGATTTGCGGCGCTACCTGCTCGCAGCACCTAACTAATTGAAAATAATAAAAATGAGACGATCGGACAAATTTTGTTCAATCTAATAAAAAACGCCCGCGAAACGGCCGAATGATGCACCTGTACGCAATTCATCAACAAAGTTATCCACAGGATTTGTGAGTAACCGGATTCGGTGCGGAAATCAAAGACAAGGCGCACAAATGCAAGATTCGACGGAAACTTTGGTCTGTAGTGGACGGACTCGCCCGCGGCCTTACACTCCTGACCCATGGCCAACACTCAGCCCCCCTTGCTGCTTGCTGCCATGATGGTCTTGTGCATGGCACCGGCGCTGTCATGGTCGTTACCTGACGATGCTGCCCGGCAACGACCGGCTGCCAGTTTTCTCACATTCTTATCCGAGGCCGATGGGCGTTGTCAGATCCTCAGTGCCGGCGGCAAGCTACGGGTCCTATTCAATAGCCACCCCACCCGGGCAATCGATTATCGTCTGGTGCGGGTGTTTGGCGCTGGGCATCGTCAGGGTTTAGTGGATGGCATTGCGCCGGCTGGTGGCGAACGTGTGCCGCTCGGCTGTACTGAAGTTGATGGTCGGCCGCAGGATTGGCTACTCGAACGCGCGCGCTTTTCTCCTTAGGAGTTCCCATGCAAACAGCTATCTTCTTCTTGTTATCGATCACAACGGTGCTCAGCACTACAGTCCTGGCTGCAGACGACGGCTTGGCGCCGGGAGAACGCTCGCCCGGCGATATGAGCGTTGAAGAACGCGTACAAATGATTCATGCGACCAATATCTACAACGACTGCGTGTACCACCAGGCCACCGACAAAATCAACAGTGATGCCGATATTCGACGCATAGCAGATCAAGCGCTAGGCAGTTGCCAGCCACAGTTGGAGGGCCTGCAGCGTTTGATAAGTGCTTGGAAATTTCCCGAGTACTTTGCCAAGGGTTACGCACGCACCGTGCGCGATCGCGCCGCGCGCAACGTCCTGCCGGAACTTGCTACACGCAAATAAACCAGGCATGGCGCCTGTGCTGCCAAGTGCTGCGAATGTCAGGATGAGCCAGGCAGATCCCGCGCAGTGGCGGCGTCGAAACCGGCCATGCCAACAACGAACTCGGAAAATTCATGCAGGGCGCGCTCGTAAACGTTGCGTTTAAACGGCACGACAAAACCGAGCGGGTCCCAGTAATCCACCCAGCGCCACGCGTCAAATTCGGGTTCACCGGCGCTATCGAGGCATAACAGGGCCTCGTCACCGCAGAACCTTAACAGAAACCAGATCTGCTTCTGGCCAATGCAAAGTGGTTGCTGGTTGTAACGGATATAGCGTTTGGGCAGGCGGTAGCGCAGCCAACCCTTGGTTGCGCCCAGCAGCACAACATGTCCCGGCTCAAGCCCCACCTCCTCCTTGAGCTCGCGATACATCGCCGACTCCGGGCTTTCATTTCGATTAATGCCGCCCTGCGGAAACTGCCAGGCGGACATTCCGATACGCCGGCCGCAGAATACTTGGCCGCGATCGTTTAACAATACGATGCCGACGTTCGATCGAAATCCGTGTTTGTCGATCATGGACTTGAGGTCATAACACTAAGCAAGGCATTGTTTTGCGCTTTGATTCTCTACAATGCGTGCCGGATCTTCAACCACCTACCCGCAGGCCAAAAAAAGGCGCCGCTGGCGCCTTTTTTTTGCGCGACGATGCGGACTGCTCAGCCCAACAGCTGCTCAATAGCCACGCTTTCTTCTTTGAGTTCGGCAGCAGTTGCATCCATGCGTTTGCGGCTGAATTCATCGACGGGCAGGCCTTGTACGATGCTGTACTTACCGCCGCTACAGGTCACCGGGAAGGAATACATCATGCCCTTCTCAATGCCATAACTACCGTCGCTCGCGATCCCCATGCTGACCCAATCGCCTTCTGGCGTACCCAGCACCCAGTCGCGCATATGCTCAAGGGCGGCATTGGCCGCCGACGCAGCGCTAGAAGCACCACGCGCCTCGATGATCTCGGCGCCACGCTTGGCCACGCGCGGGATGTAGTCGGTTTCGTACCAAGCCCGCTCGACGGCGCCTAACGCGGGCTTGCCGGCCACTGTTGCCTGACTCAAATCCGGGTATTGGGTAGTGGAGTGATTGCCCCAGATGGTGACCTTCTTGATGTCGGATACCGCAGCGCCGGTCTTGGCGGCGAGTTGCGCTTTGGCGCGATTGTGATCCAGACGGGTCATGGCGGTGAACGCAGTCGGCGCGATGTCGGGCGCGCTCTTCATGCAGGTCCAAGCGTTGGTATTGGCGGGATTGCCGACCACGATCACTTTGATATCGCGCGCCGCGTGGTCGTTGATGGCCTTGCCCTGGACCTTGAATATGCCACCGTTGGCCGCCAGCAAATCGCTGCGCTCCATGCCGGGGCCACGCGGACGCGCACCCACCAGCAACGCAACCTGCGTGCCCTTGAATGCAACATTCGGCTCGTCGCTCATTTCAATACTGTGCAACAACGGAAAGGCGCAGTCGTCGAGCTCCATAGCCACGCCCTGCAGCGCCTTCATGGCCGGTGTCACTTCCAGCAATTGCAGTATGACCGGCTGATCGCGGCCGAGCATTTCGCCCGCCGCGATGCGGAACAGCAGCGCATAGGAAATTTGACCAGCGGCGCCGGTCACGGTAACTCTTACGGGGGACTTCATGGCAGTCACGTCCTTTAAATCACGTGTTGTTTGAAAGGTATTCGGATACGTATTCCATCGCGGGCCAAGCGCATGGGCCGGCTTACATGCGAACTCGGATCATCGTCGCGTAGCTGCAGGGCGGGGCATTGAGAGCCTGTCCCAGCGCATCCCGGGCGCCGCTCCGTGACGGCTTGGCCGGACCACAACCGTCGACGGCGGGCAAGCATACAGTCCTGCTTGTTGAGCGGGCAAGGCGCGGCAATGTGGCACCAAGGTCTAGGAGTCTGTCGGACTTAGGCACAATCTACTGCGGCGGTGGGATAGCGGTCCATATCGACGCGCATCCTCGTTAAATAGCCCGCTATTCGCCTCGAATGCGCGCCAATCTGTCCTCGCTCTCCCACTCGCCTCGTCACGATTGCCTAAGTCCGACAGGCTCCTAGCGTAATTTGCAGCGGGCACACAAATGGCGCAGTTGCGAACTTTTTGGCGCATCGATTGTTTTTAACACTACGCGTGCGTTGTTCAAAGGTCCTCACTGCCAATGCCGCTATTGCTCGGCGAGGACGGTACAATTCTTGCTCCCCAATCGTAAAAACGACAAACGCAAATCACCCTGAAGGAACCCCGATGACTCAGCCTCCTTCATGCCTGTTCAGCGCCAACGCCCCGTTTCTCGAAGCGCTTTATGAAAGCTATCTGATAGACCCCGCCCAGGTCAGCGATGAGTGGCGCGCCTATTTCGATGCCTTGCAGGACGGCCAAAACGAAGAACGGCGCGACGTTCGCCATCACGAAGTACGCGAGCGGATGTTGGCCGTCACCGCGAGCACCAGGGGCCCGGCTGCACCGGTTGTGCGCGACAGCGCTCAGAGCGCCGCAAAGCAGGTCGCAGTGCTGCAGTTAATCAACGCATATCGCTTTCGCGGTCATCGGCAGGCCAATCTTGATCCTTTAAACCAATACGAGCGGCCCGTCGTCGCCGAACTCGATCCGAGTTACCACGGGTTGTCCGACGCTGATCTGGACGTGGTGTTTAATACAGGCTCCTTGCAGGGCGCGGACCAGGCGAGTCTGCGCGACATTCTCGATATCGTGCGCACCACCTATTGCGGCACCATCGGCGCGGAATATATGCACATTGTTGAAACCAGCCAGAAGCGCTGGATCCAACAACGCCTTGAGATCTGTCGCGCCCAGCCGGCGTTTGATGCGGCCAAACGCAAAACGCTGCTGGAACGTGTGATTGCCGCCGGCGCGCTGGAAGAATATCTACACACCAAGTACGTCGGCCAGAAACGTTTCTCGCTCGAAGGCAGTGAAGCGACCATCGCTTTACTTGACCAACTGGTCGAAGACGCTGGGCGACATGGGCTTAAAGAATGTGTTGTTGGTATGGCCCATCGCGGTCGACTCAATGTGCTGGTCAATGTTGTTGGCAAACATCCGTCCAAACTATTTGCGGAATTCGAAGGCAAAGGGCCGATTGAAACGCGTTCCGGTGACGTTAAATATCACATGGGTTTCTCCTCGGATATTCAAACCCCGAGTGGCCCTGTGCACCTCACCCTGGCCTTTAATCCCTCCCATCTAGAAATCATCGACCCGGTGGTTGAAGGCTCAGTACGGGCACGCCAGGACCGTCGCCAAGATCACGAACGTAACCAAGTTCTAGCACTGCTGATCCATGGCGATGCCGCGTTTGCCGGCCAGGGTGTGGTGATGGAAACCCTCAATTTGTCCCAGACACGCGGGTACATGACCGGCGGCACGGTGCATATCATCGTCAACAATCAGATTGGCTTCACGACCAGCGATCCGCTTGACTCGCGCTCGACCCTGTACTGCACCGATGTTGCAAAAATGGTGCAGGCACCGATCCTGCACGTCAACGGCGATGACCCGGAAGCGGTGGCGATGGCGGCGCGTATTGCGCTCGACTTCCGTATGGAGTTCAACAAAGACGTCGTGGTCGATGTCATCTGCTACCGCAAGCATGGCCACAGCGAGGCCGACGAACCGGCTGCCACCCAACCAATCATGTATCAGCACATTCGTAACCATCCGGGTGTGCGCAAGATCTACACCGAGAAGCTGGTCAGCGCCGGGGTCATCACCCATGGCGAGGCCGAAGCCATGGCCGCGCGTTACATCGATGCACTGGAAAATAATCAGGTGGTATCGCGACCCCATGCGAGCGTCACGGACAACCGCTATGCAATCAATTTTGATCCCTTCCGTGGCACCAACTGGCGGCACGCCACAACCACCGCTATCAGTGCCGAGCGGGTGAAACGTCTGGGCGAAAGATTCAACGCTGTGCCCGAAAACTTCACCCTGCATCGCGCAGTGAGTCGCGTGCTGGCCGATCGCCAAGCGATGGCTGCGGGCACAAAATCCTGTGACTGGGGTTTTGCAGAAACACTCGCTTATGCCACCTTACTGAGTGAAGGCTGCCCGGTGCGGATCTCCGGTCAGGACAGCGGTCGTGGCACATTTTTTCATCGCCACGCCGTCATTCACGATCAGAAGACCGGTGAGACTTATCTGCCATTGCAGAATCTCGGTGCTGATCAGGGCAGCTTTCTGGTGATCAATTCCACCTTGTCAGAAGAAGCCGTGCTCGGCTTCGAATATGGCTACGCCAGCGCCGAACCGAACTCGCTGGTTATTTGGGAAGCCCAATTTGGCGACTTCGCCAATGGCGCGCAGGTTGTGATCGATCAGTTCATTGCTTCTAGTGAAGAAAAATGGGGACGCTTCTGTGGTTTGGTGATGCTCTTGCCCCACGGTTATGACGGTCAGGGTCCGGAACATTCATCGGCGCGTCTCGAGCGCTTTCTGCAATTGTGTGCAGAAGACAATATGCAGGTCTGCTACCCGACCACGCCGGCGCAAATGTTCCACATGCTGCGTCGTCAGCAGGTGCGTCCGTATCGCAAGCCGCTGATTGTGATGAGCCCTAAGAGTTTGCTGCGGCATCGCTTGTCCGTCTCACCACTCGTCGATTTTACTGAGGGTCAGTTTCAAGTGGTCATCGACGAAATCGATAAGCTCGACAAAAACAAGGTTAGACGTATTCTCGCCTGTAGCGGCAAGGTGTACTTTGACCTGCTTGAGGCGCGCCGCGCGCATGGTATTGAGAATTGCGCCATCATCCGACTCGAACAGCTCTATCCTTTTCCCAAGGAAGAAATGCAGGCAGTTCTTGCGTTATACCCGCATGCGGTGGAGCTGGTATGGGTACAGGAAGAGCCCCGTAATCAGGGCGCATGGTCTATGCTGCTGTCGGCCCGTCATTTGCGTGGTTGCATCGATGAAAGCCAATCACTGACCTGCGTGGCGCGGCCCTACTCTGCTTCGCCTGCGGTCGGTTACGCGTCTTTGCACCTCGAACAACAGCAAAGCATCATCAGCGCAGCGCTGAGTCTGTCGCAACGGCAAATCCAGCAGAAAAAATCCGCGTGAGCGCGCGGCCTTCGACGTCTCGAAACCGGGAGAAAGTCTGTGCTAGTTGAAGTAAAAGTACCTGTGCTGGCGGAGTCTGTGCCCGATGCAACCTTGCTCAACTGGTACAAACAAGTTGGCGAGCGGGTCGAACGCGGCGAGAGCCTGATTGATCTCGAAACCGACAAAGTGACTCTGGAAATAGCCGCTCCGGACGCTGGCGTAATTAAAGAGATCCGTCGACAGACCGGCGAGGTAGTGCTGACTAACGACATCTTGGCGGTTATTGATACTGAGGGCGCGGCTGTGAGTACTGGTCCAGCGATCGTGGCCATCACGCCCGCGCTAGCGGCAAGCGCGCCCCTGCCTGGCCCGGCCGCCCGCAAACTCGCGGCCGAAACCGGCATCGATCCCGCGACCGTGCAAGGCAGCGGTAAAGACGGACGGGTGACCAAAAGCGATATCCTCGCGAGTGCGGTCAGACCGCCAACGGCTCCGCCGGTGACAGCACCACCTGCGCCGGTAAGAGATGTGCAGCCGCAGGTTGTTACGGTCACGGGCCGTATTGAAGAACGTGTACCAATGACGCGCCTGCGTAAACGCACCGCTGAGCGACTGCTCACTGCCCAGCGCGAAAACGCGCTGCTCACCACGTTCAACGAAGTGAACATGCAGCCGGTGATGGACCTGCGTAATCGCTTTAAAGGGGATTTTGAAGACCGTTACGGTGTGAAGCTCGGTTTCATGTCGTTTTTTGTCAAGGCCGCGGTTGAAGCCTTGAGAAAATTTCCAATCGTCAACGCAGCGATCGATGGCGACGACATCATCTACCACGGCTTTTTTGATATCGGTGTCGCGGTGGGCTCCGAACGGGGCCTGGTTGTGCCGATCCTGCGCGATGTGGAACGTATGAGTTTTGCCGATGTGGAGAGACGCATTCGCGATTTCGGCGAACGTGCGCGGGACGGCAAGCTCACTATCGACGAACTGACCGGTGGCACATTCACGATCAGCAACGGTGGCGTTTATGGATCGCTGGTATCAACACCCATCGTCAATCCGCCCCAAAGTGCCATCCTCGGTATGCACAAGATTCAGGACCGGCCCGTGGCCGAGAATGGCCAGGTCGTGATTCGGCCGATGATGTATCTCGCGCTGTCTTACGATCACCGGATTATCGATGGCCGTGAAGCCGTACAGTGCCTCGATTCCATTCGACGTCTGCTCGAAGATCCGACCCGCATGCTGCTTGAGATCTAGCAGCCTGTCGGACTAAGGGAATCGCCGCCAGACGGTGGGAAAGCGACAACGGCGCTCGACAAACGGGCTACTCATTTCTGATCGGAAGTTACTGCACCAGAACCGCGTTCTCTTGCAGCTTGGTGCGGTGCAGCGTAGATTAACGAGCCCTGTCGCCTCTTCAAGAAGGAAGTCCCGATGCCCGAAGCCGTCATTGTCGCTGCGTTGCGCACTGCCATTGGCGCGTTTGGCGGCGCGCTCGCCGAGATTCCCGCCCACGAGTTGGGCGCCCAGGTCATACGCGGCCTGTTGGAACAGCTCAAGCTTGCGCCTGAGAGTATCGATGAAGTGATACTGGGCCAGGTGCTTACCGCAGGTGTCGGCCAGAATCCCGCTCGTCAGGCTGCTATCGCTGCAGGCCTTCCCCACAGCGTGCCGTCTCTGACTATCAACAAAGTTTGTGGCAGCGGGCTTAAGGCCGTCCAGCTTGCCGCCCAGGCCATCCGTTGTGGTGATGCACAAATCATCATCGCCGGCGGCCAGGAAAATATGAGCCTCGCTCCCCATGTCCTGCCGCGCTCACGTAATGGCCAGAAGATGGGCGATTGGGCGCTCCAGGATTCAATGATCGTCGACGGTCTCTGGGATGCTTTCAACAGTTATCACATGGGCATCACAGCGGAGAATGTCGCCGATAAGTTCGGTATTTCCCGGGACGAACAAGACCTGTTCGCTGCCAGCACGCAGGCCAAGACCGCTGCGGCCCAAGCTGCTGAACGTTTTGTCAGCGAAATCGTCCCGATTCAAATCCCTCAGCGCAAGGGTGAGCCATTGCTGTTCGCCTGTGACGAATATCCGCGTGCCGCAACCACGGTCGAAAGTCTCGCGAAGCTGCGCGCGGCCTTCAAAAAAGATGGTTCAGTGACTGCCGGCAATGCGTCGGGTATCAACGACGGTGCGGCCGCAGTTGTGGTGATGTCGGCGGACAAAGCCGCCAGCCTGGGACTGACCCCATTGGCAACTATCAAAGCCGGTAGCAGCGCCGGTGTGGACCCTTCCATCATGGGCACCGGTCCAATTCCCGCCACGCAGAAATGTCTGACCAAGGCCGGCTGGAGTATTGCTGATCTCGATCTGATCGAGGCAAACGAAGCCTTCGCCGCCCAGGCGATTTGCGTCAATCGTGGGCTCGGCTGGGATCCCGCCAAGGTCAACGTCAATGGTGGCGCCATTGCTCTGGGTCATCCCATAGGCGCCTCCGGTGCCCGCATCCTGGTCACCCTGCTGCACGAAATGGCACGCCGAAATGTCAGTCGCGGTCTGGCGACTTTGTGTATTGGTGGCGGTCAGGGCGTAGCGCTGGCGGTCGAACGACAACGGGCATGACCCGCGCGCAGCGAGCGCCTGGCATGTTTTATGTGAGTACGAGCGTGCGAGCACGTTAGTTGCACGCAAAAACTGAAACAGAGAAAACAGCATGAGTGATGAAGAAAAGCGGGTCATCAAAAAGTACCCCAACCGCCGCCTCTACGACACGGCTGAAAGCAAATATGTGACCTTGAACGATGTGCGCAAGCTGGTGCTGGACGGCGTCAGCTTTTGCGTCATCGATAAAAAAAGCGGCGATGACATCACCCGCAACATCCTGTTGCAGATCATCATCGAACAGGAAGATGAAGGTGAACCGCTGTTCACCACCGACGTGCTTGAGCAGTTGATTGGTTTTTACGGCAATTCAGTGCAGGGTGTGGCTGGCGACTTCATCGGCCAGAGCTTGAATATGTTTCGCGAACAGCAGCAGCGTTTTCAGACCCAGGTGCGCGAAGCGATGCAGACTTTGCCGGTGCCAACAGCGTTCAGCGAAATGGCGAAACAGAATCTCGATATGTGGAAGCAGATGCAGGACAGCTTCTTCAAAAACGCGATGCTCACGCCGCGCAAAAAATCTGACGAGCCGGATTGAATGCTGACGGCGGGCGTTACGCCCGCCGCCGATCTGAACTTCTTTGCCTAAGCCGCGAGCTGCTCGTCGAGAGCACGCCTGATGCGGCGCGCCTGATCCCGCAAGCCCTGGGGCATGCGGTCGCCGAACGTGGCGAAATAGGCCTCGATCTCGTCAATTTCCTGGCGCCATACCGTAGGATCGATCGCCAGCAAAGCTTGCATGGCACGACGGTCAAGGTCGAGACCATCCAGGCGTAAGCTGCTCGTTTCAGGTACGTAGCCGATCGGTGTTTTGATGGCGTCGCCGCCGCCGGCACAGCGTGCGAGAACCCATTCCAAAACGCGCATATTGTCGCCAAAACCAGGCCACATAAATTTGCCATCGGCGTCTTTGCGGAACCAGTTGACGTGGAAAATACGCGGCAACTTGGTGGACTTCGGGCCGAAGCTCAACCAATGCGCCCAATAGTCACCGAAGTTGTAACCACAAAAAGGCTTCATCGCCATCGGGTCACGACGAACCTGGCCCACTGCACCAGTCGCCGCAGCGGTGGTTTCCGACGCCATGGCGGCACCGGCAAATACGCCATGGTCCCAGTCCATCGCTTCAAACACCAGCGGCGCCACCGTCGAACGACGACCACCAAATATGATGGCCGAGATTGGCACGCCTCGCGGGCTCTCACCTTCGGGGGAGAAACTGGCACAGCGCTTGGCAGAGACTGTAAAGCGCGAATTTGGATGGGCCGCCGGGCCAGTCTTCTCCAGATCATGTGGACGGCCCTGCCAATCAATCAAGGCCGCCGGCTTGGCGCCGTCGATGCCCTCCCACCAGGGCTGCAGGTCTGGCGTTACCGCCACATTGGTGAAAATGGTGTCGCGATCAAGCATGGCCATGCAGTTCGGATTAGTCTTGGAACTGGTGCCAGGCGCCACGCCAAAAAACCCTGCCTCAGGATTGATGGCCCATAACTGGCCGTCATCTGCCATATGCATCCAGCAGATGTCATCTCCCACCGTCCACACCTTCCAACCTTCGTAGGCCGGTGGTGGCACCAGCATGGCGAGATTGGTCTTGCCGCAAGCCGACGGAAACGCTGCCGCGACATAGGTGGTCTCGCCTTGCGGATTTTCAATACCGAGGATCAGCATATGTTCGGCCAGCCAGCCTTCAGTGCGGGCCTGGGCGCTGGCGATGCGCAAGGCATGACATTTTTTGCCGAGTAACGCGTTACCGCCGTAACCCGAACCAACGCTCTTAATCAGCAGCTCATCGGGGAAATGCATGATGAAACGCTTATCTGGGTCGAGGTCGGCAATTGAATGCAGGCCTTTAACAAAACGTGGCGATTGTTCGAGATGTGTCAGCGCGGCACTACCGATACGCGCCATGACACGCATATTGACCACTACGTAGGGACTGTCGGTGATTTCAACGCCAGCGCGTGCATAGGGCGAACCGTAAGGCCCCATCAAATAAGGAATAACGTACATGGTGCGACCGCGCATGCAGCCATCAAACAGCGGGTCGATTTTGGCGTGTGCTTCTGCCGGCGCCATCCAATGATTGTTCGGTCCAGCCGCTTCGGCATCGCTGGTACAGACGAAGGTGAGGTGCTCAACACGCGCTACATCGCGCGGGTCGGAGCGGTGCAGGAAGCAGTTAGGGTGAGATTGTTCGTTCAGGCGGATGAGATCACCGGTTTCCAACATGAGGTTAGTCAGGGTGGTATTTTCCGCTTCCGAACCGTCACACCAATGAATGCGGGCGGGTTGGGTCAGTTTGGCAACTGATTCCACCCATGCCGCCAATTCGGCATTCTTAGTCATTGACGAAACTCCAGATGGCAATGCAAAAAAGACGTTTAGCCTGACCAGCGGGTCGGTCGTAATCCGGCGGGCTGCGGCGCAGGGGTCAGGGCAAATAGGTGCTCAATGACCGCTGAAAAATTGGCGGCAAGTGTAGCCGACCGCCGCTGCTGTGGTGTCTAAAACTTGTAAGAATTTGCCAACTTGTCCCACAGTGCACGGCTCGTTTTGCTTGGACCGGGGGCGAACCCGACCACTCTTTTTGCGTCATCGCGCGGGTGAGAAATTATTTCGCAGCAACCCTTGACTTGCGGTTAGCCGGCAACTATGCTGCATCGCAATAATGCTGCATCGCAATATGCAGCGGTCTCGGAATCAAACACCGGCGCTCAGCGTCACAAACCACTCGTCAGGAGTAACAACATGGACAACAAATTGATGGAAAACCTGCAGGATTACGGCAAAAACGCGATGGCTGCTGCCAAAGAGCTTGAGGTCATCAACACTCAAGTGATCGAGAAGATCACCGGCAAGCAGATGGAGCTGGCCAACGCCGCCTTCGAAGCCGGTACCAAGTACTTCAGCTCGCTGGGCGAAATGAAGGGTCCGCAGGATCTGTTAACAGAGCAGACCAAACTGGCGACTGCGTTCAACGAAAAAATCATGGAAGCGGCACGCACGACGGCCGACATCCTGACCGAGACTCGCGAGGCCTATCAGTCCTGGATGGAAAAGGGACTGAAAGCTGTCGGTGGTAACACCGAATTGGTGATGCCGAATTTCGGTTTCCCGACCAAAGGCAGCAAGAAGACCGCCTGAGCTTGAATTGACGAGGCACCGCCCTCGTCTGTCGATAAGCTTCCGCTCATTCCTTCGGGTTCTGCCTCCCCGCAGACCCGAAGGACATCTTGCGTCAGCCCGCTCGGGCCATCCATGCGGCGACGCTCGCAGGCACGGACGTTGACGACTTGAGTCCGACGTAGATGCCGATATGGCCTCCCGGCAGCTCAACTTCCGTGTAGTCGTTGCTACCGACGAGACCTCCCAGCGCGCGCGCTGCGGCCGGTGGCACGAGGTGATCACCACGCGCGTAAATGTTCAACACCGGCATGGTCACGGCGCGTAGATCTACTACTCGTCCTGCTAGTCGCAACTCGCCCTTCAATAACTTATTTCCTTGATAAAAGTCGCGCGCAAACTCGCTACAGGCGCGTGCCGCCAGCGCCGGGCTGTCGAATATCCATTGCTCCATGCGTAAAAACATCGCGACGGCGGCAGCGTCGTCCAGTTGTTCAAGAAAGCGCAGATATTTCTGCTGCGTCAGGCGATAGGGTTTGAGCGACAAAAACAAACCGTTGAGCAGATCGCCGCTGATATTGCCGCAGCTTGCCACGAGCCGCTCTACATCAATACGCCGCACCAGATGGCTGAGCATGTCGTCGGCGGTATGAAAATCTATCGGCGTGACCGTTGTGATGAGCCGTTCAACTTTATGCGGATAGAGCGCCGCATAACAGACGCTCAAGGTGCCACCCTGGCAAATGCCCAGTACAGGTAGAGAGGGCCGTTGCAGTCGTACCAGCAGATGATCAACACAGCCATCGATGTATCGCATGACGTAGTCTTCGAGTCCCAACATCCGATCGGCGCCACCAGGATAGCCCCAATCGATCAGATAGACGTCAAAGCCACGTGCCATGAGGGCAGCTATAAGGGAGCGATCTGCCTGCAGATCGGCCACCTCCGGTCGATTGACCAGGGCATAAACGATCAACAACGGCACGCCAGCGAGACCGGCATGCGCGGCACCGTAACGATAAAGGCGCACACCTTCGAGCTCAAAAATCAGAGTGCGGGGTGTCGCACCCACGCGCGTTTCGCCGACTTGGCGCAAGAGCGCGAGACCGCGCCGCATGCTGTCGTGAAAATCGATGATTTCCTGGTTGACGGCGTCGATTTGCAATTTCAGACGTGGCATAAGGATCTACTTACCAGCGTCAAGAATATGCGCGATGTCGAACTCGCTACGCGCGGGTTTGTTCTTGCGCGCTTTGGGTGCAGCCACGCGCGGCGCCTTGGCGAGCTTTGTGTTCGCAGCTTTTGTCACCGGCGGTGCCGCCGACCTGGCCTTGCGTGTGGGCTTTGTGCGCGCTGCGGTATCGATAGTTTGCGGAGATAACTGCGTAGCCGCAGGCTCCACGGTATTGATTGGCGGCACAACAGTGGCTGCTTCGGCGGGCACACAAACGCGCTGCGCGCGCAGTGTTGCCAGCTCGCGCTGCAAGTCGTATTGGCGTTTAATCAATGAGTCGATTTCTTCGCGGCCAGGCGTATCAAAAAACGCCGCCACGCGTCCGCCGAGCGCGCGCAGCGCCAGCCGCACATCGCTACCCGCATCTACCCAGGCGCCGAAGTCGCGCGCAAACGCATCGCCCATGACACGTTCCGCGTAGGCCGCTTCGGCATGGTCTATCCAGGCGTCGAACAGCGCACGCACAGTCGTGATCGGTGGGCCGTTGTCGTCTTGAAGAAAACGGCCAAAACGTTCGAGCGCGGTGCGCGTAACCAGCCGATAGTGTGCGTCCAGACGCGCGCGCGCAACCTGTTCGGTCAGCGTCGCGTGTTGTACGGCCTTTAACATTTCCAGCCATTCGCGTTGCGGCCCAACGCAGGGCAGCGCCAGCAATTCAGCGCTCCAGTCTTGCAGGGTGGTCGAGAACTGCTGCCAGGCTTGCCCGGCGCTTGCGTGGGGGAAACTAACCAGCAGGGCACTCGGTGCCGCGCGCAAAAACGCGTTCAGCAGATCGTTATTCGCAGCTTGACCGGCACCTGTGCGCGCGGCGCCATGCATGGCGTTAACAAAACGAGTGGCGAAATCGCCGCCACCACCGTATTTGAGGATCTGCTGCACGACGCGCGCAAAATCGAGATAGGCCTGCGCAAAACCGGCGCTTGCACCCGGTTTAAATTGTTTGGCGCCCGACGCGCTGGTGAAGCCTTTGCCCGCCAAGTCCATCCAGCTACGCCATGCGGCCAACCACGGTGCGCCATAATCGGCACTCATGGCGCGCCCCGCAGGGCGCCGTCAAATTGACAAACGCAGCGCTGTTTATTGATTCGCACGATGGCTGATCAAGTCATCCACGACGGCTGGATCGGCCAAGGTGGAGGTATCGCCCAAGGTGTCGAGTTCGTTGGACGCGACCTTGCGCAAAATGCGCCGCATGATTTTACCCGAGCGGGTCTTGGGCAGCCCGGGCGCCCATTGGATCACATCGGGTGTCGCGATTGCGCCAATTTCGTTGCGCACGTGTTGCACCAGTTCCTTGCGCAGCGCTTCGCTGGGAATGACGTTGTGCATGAGGGTCACATAAGCATAAATGCCCTGGCCCTTGATGGCATGGGGATAGCCCACCACCGCCGCTTCCGAAACCGCCGCGTGCAGCACCAGTGCGCTTTCAACTTCAGCGGTACCCAGCCGATGACCGGAGACGTTGATTACGTCATCAACACGGCCGGTGATCCAGTAATAACCATCCTCGTCGCGACGTGCACCATCACCGGTGAAGTAGCGCCCGGGAAACATCTTGAAATAGGTTTCTTTGAAGCGCTCGTGATCGCCATAAACCGTGCGCATCTGGCCCGGCCACGAGTGCTTGATAACGAGAGATCCCGACGCCGCGCCACTGAGTTCACGTCCTTGATCATCAACCAAGGCCGGTTCGACGCCAAAAAAAGGCAGTGTGGCCGAACCCGGCTTCAAACGTGTTGCACCCGGCAAGGGCGAAATAAGAATGCCACCGGTTTCGGTTTGCCACCACGTATCAACGATCGGGCAGCGCCCGTCACCCACCACGTTGTAATACCACTCCCACGCTTCGGGATTAATGGGCTCACCGACGCTGCCGAGAATGCGCAAGCTGGCACGACTGCTCTTGGTGACAAAAGCATCACCTTGGCCCATCAACGCACGCAGCGCTGTTGGTGCGGTGTAAAAAATGTTGACCTTGTGTTTGTCGATAACCTGCCAGAAGCGCCCGGCGTCGGGATAGGTCGGCACCCCTTCGAACATCACCGAAGTCGCACCGTTCGCCAGCGGCCCGTAGACGATGTAGGAATGCCCAGTCACCCAACCAACATCGGCCGTACACCAATAGACGTCACCATCGTGATAGTCAAAAACATACTTATGCGTGATCGCCACATGCAGCAGATAACCGCCCGTGGTATGCAGTACGCCCTTTGGTTTGCCCGTTGAGCCGGAGGTATAAAGGATGAACAGCGGATCTTCGGCGTCCATTGAGGTCGGCGCACAATCCTCCGCGGCGGTCGCCATTTCTTCGTGGTACCAATGATCACGACCGGCGGTCCAGCCCACTGTATTGCCGGTATGTCGCACCACCAGCACTGCTGTCACGCTGGGGCAGCTTTCCAAAGCCTTATCGGCGTTGGCCTTCAGCGGCACAGTACGGCCGCCGCGCAGACCTTCGTCGGCGGTGATCAAAGCCACGCAGTCGGAATCGAGAATGCGGTCTTTTAAGGCATCGGGCGAAAAGCCGCCGAACACCACCGAATGCACCGCACCGATCCGCGCACAGGCCAGCATCGCCACCAGCGCTTCGGGAATCATCGGCATGTAGATCGAAACGCGGTCGCCTTTAACCACGCCCCGCGCCTTCAGGACGTTGGCAAAACGACACACCTGGCCGTGCAATTGGCGATAGGTGATGTGCTGGTGCGCGGCCGGATCATCACCTTCCCAGATGATCGCAACCTGCTCACCCCGAGTGGCCAGATGACGGTCGAGGCAGTTGTAGGCAACGTTCAAACGCGCGCCTTCAAACCAGCGAATAGTGGCCGTGTTAAAATCGCAATTGGAGACGGTATGCCAGCGCTGTTCCCAGCTCACAAACTTGTCCGCCTGCTCGGCCCAGAATGCTTCGGGGGCCTCAAGCGAGCGACGATAAAGCGCACCATACTGCTGCTCGTTGATATACGCCGACGCGGCAATGGTGGCCGGGACCGAACGAACTTTGCTCTCGGACATGAAACAGCACTCCTGCTCGATTGAGATCCTGCACGCGCAGTGCGCGGCAGGGTGGCGACGACGGAAATCCGCTGGTCCACCGTGCGCTGCGCACATCTGCGGCGCGGAAAATGGGCTGCAGAGTTTAACACCGTGGGCGCCTCGCGGCGCCACGCAAACACCATACAAAGGACAACCGTGACCTCATCGGCCAGCCTGCAAGAGCACCTCACCATCGCTATCGCCGCCGTTGCCGCCGCCTGCCGCGTCACGCGCCACGTGCAAAATCGCCAGCAGCACATCGAACGTCACAGCAAAGACGACATGAGCCCGGTGACCGTCGCCGACTATGCCGCACAAGCGGTCATCGCGCGGCACCTGGCCGACGCCTTGGGCCCACTGACCATGGTCGGCGAAGAAGATGCATCAACTTTACGCGAAGCCGGCCATAGCGCGCTGCGCGAGGAAGTGGCGGCGGCCGCGCGCGTGGTGTGGGCCGATGCGACCAGTGCCGGCGTCTTGGATGCCATCGACCTCGGCAATCACGACGCCAGCGCCGAGCGTTACTGGACACTCGATCCCATCGACGGCACCAAGGGTTTCCTACGCGGTGGACAATATGCAGTGTCTCTCGCACTGATCGAAAAAGGCCAGGTGATGCTGGGTGTGCTCGGCTGTCCGAATATGTCCGCCGACTTCTTGCGTGCCTTTGACAATCCCGATCCCCGTGGTTGCCTGTTTTATGCCACTCGCGGCGGTGGCAGCTGGTCAGTGCCAGCCGATCGCACCGAGATAGCCGCGCGGCGTCTGGATGCCAGTCGCGAACAGGACATCGGCGCCATGCGGGTATGTGAATCGGTCGAGGCCGCCCACTCCCGTATTGATGAAACGGGCCGCATCGTCGACTATCTCGGCGCCCAGGGCACCCCCGCGCGGCTCGACAGCCAATGCAAATACGCAGTCGTCGCGCGCGGCCAGGCCGAAGCCTATTTGCGCCTGCCCACTCGGCGTGACTACGTCGAGAAGATCTGGGATCACGCGGCCGGCATGATCATCGCCGAAGAAGCCAGCGCCATCGTCACCGACGTACTCGGACAGCCCTTGGATTTTTCCAAAGGTACGGGGCTGGCCGCCAATCGCGGCATACTGTGCGCATCGCGTGCCTTTCATGGCCGTATCAGACAAGCCATCACCAGCCTGGAGCTGTTCAAGAGCGATTAGATTGCCGGGACAATGTTTCCCGAGTCTCCCGATGCCAAGCAACACAGGAGAGTCAGCATGTCGAAGAGCAGAAGTCGAACCAGTGCGGCGCCCAATCCATTTCGAGTGGTGAGCGCTGATGAAGACGCCAAATCGAAAAAAAGCGATACGCATATCTATGGCAAAGGCCATCGCTGCGATACCGATACCCGCGGTTTTCCAACCCCGCGTAATCGCGGTCCCGTCGGGCTGGTTGTTGATGCATCGGAGGGTTTTATCCCGCTGTGGCGCAAAAACGTTACGTTGCGCTGGCGGTTTAACGAAAAGTCACTGAAACATTTTACTGACGTGAAAGCGGCGAAAGACCAGATCCGCAATCTGCTGGGGCAAGCCCTGCTGTTGTGGGGTGACGCGGTGCCAGTCAAATTCAGCGAGCGCACTGACGCATGGGATTTTGAAATCGTGGTCGAACAGAAAAACGACTGCGACGCGAGCGGCTGCGTGCTTGCGAGCGCGTTCTTTCCCGACCAGGGGCGCCACAGGCTTTATATCTATCCCATGACATTCGACGAGCCCAAAAAAGAACAGATAGACACCCTGGCGCACGAGCTTGGCCATGTATTCGGCTTGCGCCATTTTTTTGCGCAACTCTCGGAGAAGGCCTGGCCAAGTCGGATCTTTGGCAAACACAAGCCTTTTTCCATCATGAACTATGGCGCCAAGAGCGCGATGACGAGCCAAGATCGCCAGGACTTAAAATCTTTGTACGCCAAAGCGTGGTCGCGGGAGTTGAAAGAAATCAACGGCACGAAGATCAAACTCGTCAAGCCATTCCACATGACCTGAGGCTAAACAAGCGGGCGACCCGCTTTTTCGCCCCGCAGCGTTTAGCGATTGGCTGCCAAGGCCTCGGGCACGTGGTCCAGTAACGATAGTGGGAAGGGTTTGCCAACCCCATAACCCTGGGCGTAGTCCACGCCAACTTCAGCCAGCACGCGCAGAATGTCGTCGTTTTCGACGAACTCGGCGATAGTCTTTTTACCCATCACTTTGCCAACGTCATTAATCGAGCGCACTAAAGCCCGGTCTAGCGGGTCAGTGTGTACATCACGCACGAACATACCGTCGATCTTCAAATAATCGACCGGCAGATTTTTCAGATAGGCAAACGACGACAGGCCACTACCGAAGTCGTCGAGCGCAAACAAACAACCTAGCGCCTTCAGTGTCGAAATAAAGCGGCTGGCCTGGGAAAGATTGGAGATCACGGCCGTCTCGGTGATTTCAAAGCAGATCTTGCTGCTCGGCACCCGTGCGGCCCGCAACAAATCGATGACATAACCCAGGAAAGATTCATCGGCCAGGGTCAGCCCTGAAAGGTTGATCGAGCACATATCAAACCGCGCAAACTCCTGCGGATTCTGCACTGCCCATTCAAGTAAATGGGACACTACCCAGCGGTCAACCTGCGCCGCCAGGTTGTAACGCTCGGCTGCCGGCAAGAAAGCGCCGGGTGGCACATCCGCCCCGCTTTCATCGATCATGCGGATTAATACTTCGTAGTGCTCGTACTGACTACGGTCGCCGATCACCGGCACGATGGGCTGCACATACAAACGGAACTGGTCGGTCTCGAGCGCCGCCTGGATCTTGGTCACCCACTGCATTTCGCCGTGACGCTTGGTCAGCTCCTCATCATCCCGCAGAAAGATATGCACACGATTGCGACCCAGATCCTTGGCCGCATAACAAGCCGTGTCCGCTTGTTGCAACACCTCGGTAACACTCGCCGAATCGCCGTTGACCGGCACCAGGCCAATACTGACGCCAACCCGGAAGCGCTTGTCGTCCCACACAAACTGGAAGTCTTCAATAGCCGCACGAAAGCTCTCGGCCACACGCTGACTCTGCGCCAACGGACAGTTTTCCATCAATAGACCAAATTCATCACCACCCAACCGCGCAATGGTATCGCTCGCGCGTACCTTGGTGCGCAGTACGTTGGCTACCTGACGCAGCAGTTCGTCGCCCGCCACATGGCCACAGGTGTCGTTGATGACCTTGAACTGATCCAGATCCAGATAACACACGGCATGTTCTTTGCCGTTGCGCCAGGTGCCGTCCAGCGCGTATTCGATGCGCGCCTCGAATTCACGGCGGTTGACCAAGCCCGTTAATGCATCGTGTGTTGCCTGGTAGGACAACTCCGTAGACAACTGGTGGGCTTCGGTGATGTCCTGAATCTGTCCAAGCGCGTACTGATAACTCGCTCCCGCGTCGCGTACCGCAGAAATATGACATAACACCCAGATTGGATGTCCGTCGCGATGCATATAACGCTTTTCGACCTGGTAGCGATCGATCTGACCTGCCACTAACTCGTGGTACTGATACAAACCCGTTTCGCGATCCTCGAGATGAGAAAGATCGCGTAAAGCCATACCCACCACAGCGTCGGGTGTGTAACCCAACATATCGCAAAAGGCCTGGTTTGCGTGCTGAACTTGCCGCGCCTCATTGACAATAATCATGCCGATAGCAGCACTATCGAAGGCACTTTTGAAGCGCTGCTCACTGGCTAACAAAGCCTTTTCAGTGACCGCGCGTTCTGCAACCTGTGCTGACAATTCCTCATTGCGGCGCTTGAGTTCGTCGGTGCGCTGTTCAACTTGCGATTCGAGTTCGCGGTCGCGATTTTCAATTTCCGTCAACATGGCGTTGAAGTCGGCGCACAGTTGACCGAGCTCATCAGTTGCAACAACTGGCGCGCGCGCACTGTAGTCGCGCGACTCTTGCACACGGCGCGCGATGGCGCTGAGGCTCATGATCGGCTGGTAGATGCCACGCAGCAGACGCGTTGCCAACAACAACGCGGCGCCGATAGCTATGGCGGTCATGACGGCCACCAATTCGATGTCGCGTTTTAAACGATCGCGCACTTCACTCATACTTGCGGCGACGGTCAGACGGCCAACGGTCTGCCCCTTGTGCACGATGTCTGTCACGACCTCCAGACCTGACGACGCGCTGTCCTCGGTGGCGTACCGGGGTTGGAAACTGGCAAAACCACGCTTGGCCGGGGTATCGATGCGACCTGCGGCGATCGCGCCATCGACACCGAGCAGATGCAGCAGGCCCTCGGCGGCACGACGATCGCCGCTTGCGACTGCTTCAGCGCTAGCCAAGGCGGCCATACGGGCGTGGGACGCGGCGCGATCCATCAGCGCTTCGCGCGACCCCACATAATCGCGATAGGTAAGCGCTGAACCGGCCGCAACCAGTCCGAGGATCATGGCGAGCAGGATCGCGAAACCTAGTTTGTGCTTGATAGACAGGGATTTGGGCACGGTCGATCGGTGGCGCTTAGTTTGTTAAATGGGATCCGTTACCCGTCATATCGACCAGACCGCAGAAAAGTTCAGGCCGATGCTACAGGCGCGTAGCGCCACCCGAGTGAGTGCCATCTGCTATCCTCGTGGGGCTCGCGCGGTGGGAAGCGTGTAGCCGGGCCGGTCCTGCCGGCGCGACAACAACGCCTCAGTTGGCTACCTTGGCGGCCATCATGAGGTACCAAGTTTTTATGGGGAGGAAATAATGAGTACAACAGCGATAGCTTTGATTGGGCTGGTGATGTGGTCGGTGGCACTGACCTTCGGTCTGGTATTCACCCGCACTGCTGCGATCATGCGCAAAGAAAAGGCCTTGAACGATTTTCAGGCCGACGGGCGCGACCTAAGCCCCTTCGGGCATCGCATGACACGCGCCCATGCCAATTCGCTCGAATTTCTGGCGCTTGGTGTTGCCCTCATGTTGCTGGCGATCGCGACCGGCCACACCGACATTACCGACAAGCTGGCGATGATCGTTCTCTACTGCCGCATCGGACAGTCGGTGGTGCATATCATTTCGACCTCGGTACCGATGGTGATCTGCCGCGCCACATTGTTTAGTGCACAGCTAATCATCTTTGCCTACTGGGGTTGGATGCTCTGCGGCGCCCACTAAAGCACTGCCCGCACATTCTGGCGCGGCAGCACTCGCCGCCGCGCCGGAGTGCTTAGGACCAGGGTCCTTAGTCGAGCCCGCGCAAAAAATCCAATAACACCGCATTGGTCTCTTCGGGACGCTCCTGCTGCAGCCAATGGCCGCAACGCTCGAAGATCACGCTGCCGCGGTAGTCGCTGGCTTTCTCTTTGACGCGCGCGAGGGCTTCCGCCCCCCACCAGGTCGCGACATCAAATTCCGCGCCTAAGAAAAACGCAGGCACAGTCAGCTTGCGTTCGGCGTGGGGCGCGAGATCCTGCCAATCGGCATCCAGATTGCGGTAATAGCTCAAGGGTCCAGCCAAGCCGGTACGTTCGTATTCGCTGGTGAAAAAATCGAGATCGGCCTCATCAAACCAGGCCGGCAAACGCTGGGGCGTCAGAAAACGATCGCGCATACGGGTGCCATGGGCAATGCACAGCGCGCTGCCGCGAATGAGCGTGAAGGCGTCGGCGGCATTGACATCGAAGCCCGCTTCCATCATGCCCTCCCCCGACACCGAATAGACGATATCGCGCAGCCAACCGCGCACGTCGCTTTCAAATTCATCGATGACCGGCCCGAGGGTGCCAAAGTAAGTTTGATAAAAATCCTGACCCGGGCCGGCCAGCTCGGCGTGATACTCATCGGGCCGCCGTTCGCCAAAGGGGTTGCCGGGCAGACCGATCAAACCACGGCCGGCGAACGGTACGCTCATGCCCATCACACCCCGAAAGACTTCCGGGTGCAGCCACGCCGCCGTCCAGGCCACCGGCGCACCCCAGTCGTGGCCAACAACAACCGCCTGCTGTTCGCCCAGGGCTTTGACCAGCCCCACCACATCGGCCACCAGGGGCCCGATGCGATAGGCCTCGCTGCGCCAGAACTTGGACGAGCGGCCATAACCGCGCTGATCAACCGCCACTGCGCGATAACCCTGGCGTGCGAGAAAACTCAATTGATGCCGCCACGAGTACCACAGCTCGGGGAACCCATGCAGCAATAACACCAGCGGCCCGTGGCCTGCCTCGGCGTAATGTAATCGTGCACCGTTGACCTGCGCGTAACCGTGTTTGAATCCGTCCATCGTTTTCACCCTCTCTTTGTTTAAGTAGCCTTTGTTAATGGTGGCAACGCTCAAGCCAGCAGATCAAATTCCGCCAGGTTCGGCTCACGCATGTCATCTTCAAAACGCTCGTAGGACCATGGCCAGGTCACTGGCGTACCGTTTTTGTCCAGATACCAGCTGCGACAACCCGACACCCACACCGTGTGTTTCATCGCCTCGCGAATATCGGCATTAAAGGCACGCGTCACTGCAGGCTTCGGCGCCAAGGCACGACATTCACCACCGCGGATGCGTTCGATAAGCTTGAGGATGTAGTTGACCTGCATTTCTGCGATCAAGATCAGCGAAAAGTTGCCAATCGGACTATTGGGCCCAATCAACATGAAAAAATTCGGGAACTGCGGCACCGCCAGACAACGATAAGCTTGCAGGGACTCGCTCCAAGCGTCGTTCAAATTGAGTCCGTCGATGCCGGTGATATCGATGTCGCGCATGAAGCGATGACCATCGAAGCCGGTGGCCAGCACCAATACATCTAATTCGTGCAGGACGCCGTCGCCGGTGCGCACACCCTGGGCCTCAATACGTTCTATGCCGGCGGTCACCAGCGCAGCGTTGGGCTGTTGAATCGCAGCGTAGAACGTATCGGACATGATGAGCCGCTTGCACGCCACTTTGTAGTCCGGCGTCAGCTGCTGGCGCAGCTCGGAGTCGTGCACATTGTGCTCTAGATTCATGCGGCACCGTTGTTCAACCCGCGCCATCTGGGTTTGATCGCCTATGACCGCGCGCGCGAAGGAGTTATTAAACTGCTCGGCCATGTGCCAGAACA
>JAYUQF010000422.1:0-3333 GCA_043756885.1 Pseudomonadota bacterium | reverse complement strand
GGGCGGCGTTAGTCGTCGTTATTTGTCACAAACTTAGTCGCGAAAAATGCGCTTATGGGGTTTGCCGCGCGGGCCCATCATTGCGGGCACCAGGCGGATCAGCCAATTGAGGATCGCAAAGCGAGTACGGCAGTAGAGATACAGCGGCTCTACGTCGGCACCGACCAGGGCTTTGGCCTCGTAGGAACCAAGCCCGAGGTGGATGTAACGGCTCTGGCGTTCGATGCCGAGCTTGATCACTTCGTTAATGAGACTGAACCACTCGGCATTGGGTCGTCCGGCTTCGCGCCCGAAAAAAGTGGCGATGGTATTCTCGCGATCGGTCAACACCATGCCGTGCGCCACCATACGCGCGTCGCGACAGGCGACCAGCATCAGGCTCTGGTCACCGAGTTTGCGATCCATATTGGCGTAGTAGGCCGGGCCAATTCGTTCGCGTTTAAAACGTTGCGCCCGCGCGAGTACCACTTGGGCTTGCGCCGCCCACGTGTGCGCATGATCCCCGAATTCACTGATGCGCTGCACCTGTTGGCCGTTGGCTATGCTCTTCTGCAGGCGACGCTTGACGTCTTTGCGATACCGAGTACGCATGCTTTCGAGATAATCTTCGTAACTGGCCCAGCGCACGGGTATGCGCGCCAGCGGCATGTTCATCTGCAGTGCATAACCATGGCGCAATAATTCGTCGGCATCATTGCGCTCGTCAGTGAGAAAATCACGGACAACGATCAGCCCGCTGTTGGCGCTGCGGGCGATGGCATTGATCGCGCTATTCAGTTCGCCCAACAGCGCGCCACGATCTTCACCCGCGCGAATGGAAATCCCATGACCGGCCACCAGCGGTGAGGCGCACTCAGTGATGCGCACGCTCATAAATTGCGGCCACACACGACGCAGCTTGTTTACCCAGCGTTGCAAGCGAGCCGGCAACAGCTGTGAAAGATCGGTGCTGATGGTGTAAACGCAAGCGTGAGCCACCATTTCGTCGTTGTGGTTATAAATCACCGGGTAGTAATAACGACAGTCGTTGATGCCCGACTGCTCGATTGCGTCGAGATAAGCGTGGGAACGTATCACCGCACTATGGCCGGACAGTTCGTCCCAGCGATTGGCGTCGATGTCGTGAATGGAAGTAACGACGACAGTGCGATAGCGCGTTGGATGCCTTGCGGTGTTCCGCGTGGTAACAGATGCCGTTTCGGGCAGCGACAAAAATGGCGTAGTGCTCACGGACTTACACAGGATACTTGCGTCGTATGGTCGCAGGGGCGGGCGCTTTGTGTCGCTAACGCCTTAGCGCCATTGACCACCGCGTGCCGGATTGATTTTGCCGCGGCGCGGGGCTGCGGTCATGCTGCGGCCAGCAGGCCCGCGCTTGGGGATCTTGAGACTGGCCGCCGGTACCAGCTGATGTTCACCATCGCCGATCAGATCCTGGCGCTTCATATTGATGAGTGCCTCGCGTAACAATTCCCAATTGCTCTCATCGTGGTAACGCAAAAAAGCCTTATGCAGCCGACGTTGTGGGATGCCACGCGCACTGAAAACCTTGGCGCTCTTATAGCTGACCTTGTGTAGGGGATCACGACCGGAATGGTACATGGCAGTCGCGAGTGCCATCGGCGAGGGATAGAAGGTCTGCACCTGATCAAGACGAAAGCGATGGCGTTTTAACCACAGCGCGAGCTTGAGCATATCGCCATCATCACTGCCGGGATGGGCGGCGATGAAGTAGGGGATCAGGTATTGTTCTTTGCCCGCATCACGGGAAAACCGGTCAAACATTTTTTTGAAGGCATGGTAGCTGCTCATGCCGGGTTTCATCATGTGTTTGAGCGTGGTGTCTTCGCTGTGCTCCGGTGCAATTTTCAGATAACCACCGACGTGATGAGTGACCAGTTCACGCACATATTCCGGGTCGCGCACGGCCAAGTCGTAGCGCAGCCCCGAGGCAATCAGTATGCGTTTAATACCCGGCAGCTTGCGTGCTTTGCGGTAGAGCTCGGTAGTGGCGCTGTGATCAGTATCAAGATGTTGACAGATACTGGGATAAACGCAGGACAAACGTCGGCAGCTAGCCTGAATGTTGTCGTCCTTGCAGTTTAAGCGGTACATATTTGCGGTCGGGCCACCGAGATCGGAAATCACGCCGGTGAAACCCGGCACCTTTTGCGCGATGTCGCCGATCTCTTTGAGGATCGATTGCTCCGAACGACTCTGGATCACGCGACCCTCGTGCTCGGTAATCGAGCAGAAGGTGCAGCCACCAAAACAGCCGCGCATGATGTTGACCGAGGTCTTGATCATCTCGTAAGCCGGGATCTGCGCCTGGCCATAGCTGGGATGCGGACGACGTTGATAGGGCAGGTCGAAAACGCCGTCCATCTCGGCCGTGGTCAAGGGAATGGGTGGTGCATTAACCCACACCTCGCGTGTGCCGTGACGCTGCATCAAGGCGCGTGCATTGTGGGGGTTGGCTTCCTGATGCAAAACCCGCGAGGCATGGGCGTAGAGCGCAGGATCCTTGGCCACCTTTTCGAACGACGGCAGGCGGATATACGTCGTCGCGCGCTCGCTGTGGGCTTGGCGCGCGAGCGGCATCGGAATAATGCGTATCGGTTTGGCCGCCGGTTGGCCGTCGCCCGTGTTGTCTGCGCTGGCGCAGGCACTGCTCTCTTCAAGGTAGGGGTTGGCCAGTTGGTCGATTTGTTTGGGCCAATCAACTCGGGTGGAATCCAGCTCCGTCCAGCCCGCCGGGGCTGCACGCCGTAACACTGCTGTGCCGCGGATGTCGGTCATCTCATCCAAGGCCCAGCCTTGGGCCAAACGCTGCGCGACTTCGACAATCGCACGCTCGGCATTGCCATACAGCAGGATGTCGGCGGCAGCATCAATCAACACCGAACGCCTGACCTGATCACTCCAGTAGTCGTATTGCGCAATGCGGCGCAGGCTGGCTTCGATACCACCGATCACGATGGGTACATCCGACCATGCTTCGCGGCAGCGCTGGCTATACACAATCACGGCCCGTTCCGGACGCAAGCCGGCAACACCACCCGCGGTGTAGGCATCGTCGCTGCGCAGGCGCAGATCGGCGGTGTAACGGTTGATCATCGAGTCCATGTTGCCGGCGGTGACACCGAAGAACAGGTTCGGTTTGCCCAGCGCCATGAACGGCGTAACGCTCTTCCAGTCAGGCTGGGCGATGATACCAACCCGATAGCCCTGGGCTTCGAGGAAGCGGCCCATGACCGCCATGCCAAAGCTCGGGTGATCGATGTATGCATCGCCGGTGACGATGATGACGTCGCAGGAATCCCAGCCAAGGGT
>JAYUQF010000421.1:0-3335 GCA_043756885.1 Pseudomonadota bacterium | reverse complement strand
TACGGAACACGCTGCCGGCGCCAAATTGTGGTTGCACCTGGCGAGCGAAGTGCGCGTGGGTGGCAGGGTGACTGACCCGTGCCATCGACGTGACATAGATCTCGTCGAGATTCTCGCCGCCGAAACACAGGCTCGTGACGTTTTTAACCGGCATCCCGATGCGCCGCTCCACCTCACCATCAGGTGTGTAGCGGATCAGTTCGCCACCGATCACCATCGCATTCCAAACACAGCCTTCGGCATCAACCGTGCTGCCGTCAAAAAAGCCGGCTTCCGCGTTACTCGTGGCAAAAGTACGTTTGTTCTTCAGGGTGCCTGTGGTCAGGTCGTAGTCGTAGGCCCACATTTCTTGCGCGAAGGTATCGGCAAAATAGAAGGTGCGCGAGTCGGGGCTCCAGCATGGGCCATTAGAACAAATGATGCCCTGCTCGACGCGGGTAATAGTGAGGTCAGGATCCAGTCGCCATAAGCCGCAGATACCGAGTTCCTCCTTGTCGTCCATGCCACCGGCAAAAAAACGTCCCGCCCTGTCCACCTTGCCGTCGTTGAGGCGACTACGGGGCTGATCTGCTTCGATGGCGTGAATACGTTCCAACGCACCACTGCCAAAGTCGAAAAAATAGAAGCCATCGTCCAGCGCTAAAACCGCATTGCCGTCATTGCGCAAGGCCATCGCGCCGACGTCGTGGTCGAGCGACCAATGACGGGTGGCGCCGCTACGAGGATCGAGCCGCCACAAGGACGGATTGCCCACCCGCCGGCCGGTACCATCCACCCAGTAGAGCGCGCCTTGCTCCGTATCCCACACAGGTCCCTCGCCCAGATGATTCGCTGCGGCGACGACGCACTCGATACTGTATTTCAACGCCGTCGCTCTCCGTTCTTGTTTATCAACCGTCACCGGGGTGGTAAAGCCGGTGCGAATAGCGGGTATTAGGGGGGCACACGCACCTTACAGGCAAGCTTGACTTGTTGGTCGGCATGCATGAACGCAGTGCTACAATCTGGGTCACTCGCGGTGTATTACCTCAACGTCGTTATGCTCAGGGGAGGCCTATGTTTCCGGCCAGGATCCAAGAATACGTGCGCCCGCGCACCGTTACCGAAGCACTTGCGGCGGTCGCGCGCTACGACGCCGGCGAAGCCATTTTTCTCGCTGGCGGTCAAAGCGCCATGCAGGCCATCAAATCCCGCATGTTGCGTCCGCAATGCGTCGTTGATTTGCAAAGTGTCGATGAATTGCAGGGTGTTGCCTTGCTCGATGGCGCTCTGATTATCGGCGCCATGACACGTTACATCGACATCGTGCGCGATGAGCGGCTGACCGGTGCGTTTGCTGCCCTGCGCGATGCCGCAAACCATGTTGGCGATCGCCAGGTTCGCAATCGCGGCACCATCGGCGGCAGTATGTGCTGGAATTACGTCGCGGCCTGCACGCCGACAGTCGTGCTGGCACTGGGCGGGACACTCAATCTGCTCGCCGCCGACGGCGCCAAACGCAGTCTCGTCGCCGACGAATTTCTGCTCGGACCGCTGGAAACCGCGCGGCGCGATGACGAAATACTTTTGTCTGTGAGTTGGCCACGGCCAGTGCCGCACAGCGGCAGTGCTTACAAAAAATGGGGCCTGGTGACCGACGCTTTACCCGTTATCGGTGTTGCGGTATTGGTCACGCTTGATACTGGTGGCCAATGCAGCACCGCGCGCATTGCCCTGGCGGGGCTCGCCGACGGTGCGCAGCGCGCCCGCAGTGGCGAAGCCAAGCTCATCGGATCGCGAGGCGATAGCGCGTCTATCGACGCAGCTATGGGCGCCATCGCCGACGCTGCTCAAACCCACAGTGATATGTCGGCCGACGCCGCTTATCGCAAACAGCTGATCCGCACTATCGGCCGTGAAGTCGCATTGCGCGCCTTCGCCCGCGCACAAGCCTGAAAGAGCAAGTTATGCCTACCATCAAATTAACCGTTAATGGCACGCTCTATGAAGAGCAGGTCGCCGAGCGTCTGCTGCTGGTCGATTTTTTGCGCGAGCAACTGGCTCTGACCGGCACCCACGTTGGCTGTACCTATGAAGGGGTGTGCGGTGCTTGCACCATTCACCTCAATGGCGAAGCCGTCAAAAGTTGTCTGATGCTGGCGGTGCAGGCCGATGGTCACGCCATCACCACTATCGAAGGCTTGGCTGCGACCAAGCTTGCGCCCCTGCAGCAGGCCTTCACTGATCATCACAGCTTGCAATGTGGCTTTTGCACGCCAGGCATCCTTATGAACATGAGTGATTTCCTGCGCGACAATCCCGACCCTAGCGATGACGAGATCCGGCGCGGCCTGGTTGGCAATCTGTGCCGCTGCACGGGTTATGTGCATATCGTTCGCGCCGTGCGCGAAGCAGCGCGCGTGATGCGCGAAAAGGCATAAGGGCATCCCATGGCGATAAATCCGCAAGACTGGTTAGGCGCACGACTCCCGCGCAAAGAAGATCAACGTCTGGTAACCGGCGCCGGCAAATATCTGGCCGACATGGTATTGCCCGGCATGCTGCACGCGGTGTTCGTGCGCAGCGAGTACGCCCATGCGCGTATCAATAGTATCGATACGAGGGAAGCCCTGGCACTGGCCGGGGTAGTGGCGGTTTATACCGGCGATGCCATCAAGGACCTCATCAAACCCATGCCCCAGGCCGTGGTGCAGCCCAATCTGCCGGCCCGCTATCCGACCTTCTGGCCGCTCGCTACGGGCAAAGTGAAATTCCATGGTGAACCCGTCGCTCTGGTGGTGGCGCGCGACAAATACACCGCCGTCGACGCCGCCGAGCTGGTGGTGGTCGACTACGAAGAATTGCCTGCGGTGCTCGATCCGGAATTGGCTCTGCTCGCTGACTCGCCCCTCGTCCACGAAGAAGACGGCGGCAACGATATTTTCACCATGACCTTGACCGGTGGTGATACCGAAGAATCTCAACGGCACAATGCAGCCGAAGTTGAAGCCATCTTTCAAAGCGCCGATGTGGTCGTGAAAGAGCGCTTTCGTGTGCACCGCACCGGCGTCACACCGATGGAGCCGCGTGGTGTGTTGTGTGACTGGACCGACGGCGATGGTCTCACCGCGTGGATCACTACCCAGCGGCCACATATCGACAGGCTGGCTTTAATCGACATCCTCGATATCCCCGGCGAGCAGGTACGCGTGATCGCCCCACGCGACCAAGGTGGCGGCTTTGGTGTGAAAGCGCCCTTTTATCGCGAGAACATCATGATTGCTCACGCCGCGCGTAGTTTGAAAAAGCCAGTGCGGTGGGTCGAATCGCGTTATGAAAGCCTGATGAATGTCGGC
>JAYUQF010000420.1:0-3335 GCA_043756885.1 Pseudomonadota bacterium | reverse complement strand
AGGGCGTTTCGAAGAAGCCCTCGACCTCATGATCCGTGCCTGGAGCGAGGATTTTTTTGACTTCGATGGTAAGTACTACCATGTGCCGCGCACGCAGTTGACGCCCAAACCCGCCCAGCGTCCCCATCCGCCCATCTGGTATGGCGTGTCGGCCACTTCCTCGTTGAAGCGCGCGGCCCGTCGTCATGCGGTGCAGATCATGTCGCCGCGCCATGGGCCCGAAGAACTCATCGCACACTACAAACCTTACGAACAAACGGCCCGTGAGATTGGCTGGACGATCCCCGAGCGACCGATCATGCGTTCGGTGTTTGTCGCACCGACGATGGCCCAAGCCGAAGCCATCGCCGCGCCCGCGCTTAACTATCTTTTCCGTGAACTTTACGGCGCTGCTTCGGCCGCCGGCGACCGGGTGTTACGCACCGCTGATGGTGCGGTGATCACTGACAAGGATCAGGTTGGCTTTGAGAACTTCAAAAATCGCTACATCATCGGTGACCCCGATTTTGCCATTGAACAACTCGCGCTTTATCGCGACGCCGTGCAACCGACGGAAGTGGTGTGCTGGATGCACTTGCCCGGCCTGCGTGGTGCAGACGTCATGCGTTCGGTGGAATTGTTCGCACGGGAAGTAATGCCGCATTTCCAATGACCGAAGCCGTGAGCGCACGGGCCACGCCCGCCTGCGTGGTGTGCGGCACGCCCCTGGTTGCTCATCTTGCCGTTTGGCTCATGCGCTGTCCGCGTTGTGGGCTGCGGGCATCGTCGCTTGCCGACGATGTGGTGAACCCCTTAACGCCAGGCGCCTGGGACGAACATAACGCCGCCGCGCTCGCCACACTGCGCGAACAGACCGCCCTGCGTGTGCTGGATGAAATCGCTGAATTAAGGGCGTTACGCACCGTGCATCTGCTGGATGTCGGGTGCGGGCCGGCCTGGTTCCTCAAAGCCGCGCAAACGCGCTGCGCGAGCGTTACGGGCCTGGAACCCGATGCAACGAGCGCGGCCCAGGCGCGCGCGCGCGGGCTAGCCGTGAGCCACGGGCGATTTCCTGAACATGCGCCAGCGGGGCCCTTCGACGTTATAAGTTTTAACGATGTCTTCGAACATCTGCCAGAGCCGGCCCCGGCTGCTGCCAGCCTCGTTGCTTTATTGAGCGAACAGGGCTTGGCCGTCATCACTGCGCCGTCACGTCAGGGCTTTTTTTATGGAGTTGCGGAGCTGCTCGCCCGCTGTGGCCTCATGGCACCGCTGGAGCGCATGTGGCAGCGTGGTTTTGTCAGTCCCCACCTTTATTACTACGAACCCGCGACGCTTGACGCACTGTTTGCCCGTCACGGTTTGCATTGTGTGCGGGGCTTTGAATTGCCCAGTGTGTCGCGCAGCGGCTTGTGGGCGCGCATTATCGAAGGGCGACGTACGCCAATAGTGTTCGCAGCCCTGATCTACCTCGGTTGCCGCCTGCTCTTGCCGGTACTGCATCGTCTGCCTGCGGATATCCAGGTGAGAATTTACGCACGCGTCAAAGCGCAATGAGCGAGACCGCGTCCAGCGCTAGCGTCACGCGTTCGCTGGCGCGGGTCTTGAGCTTTTTCGAACACCGTTATGCCTGGTTGGCCGCGGCCTTCGGTACGCTCGCCATGCTGCTCTTTTTCGCGCTGACGCTGGACGGCGCAGGCTTGCGCACCGCATGGCAGTCGATCTCACTGCAACTATTCCTCATCACAGCAGCGCTGATCAGCATCAACGGTCTGCTTGATGGTTTGTGGCTGACCACCATCACGCGTGGCAGCGCGCCGCGACGTGATGCCTATCGTGTGGTGGCTTGGCATATGTTGTTGTCATCGATACTGCCGGCCCGACTTGGCGATCTGGCCTGGATCTATTTTGTTCACACCTGGCTGAAACAGCCGGCCGCGCGCGCGGTATTTGTCACTTTCTATCACCGCCTGCAGGATTTTATCGTCGTCAGTTTGATGCTGCTGTTATCACTGCTGGTGGCGCAAAGCGACGGGTGGGGCAGCATGGCGGTGATAGCGACACTGGTTTTGCTAGCCCTGATGGCCCTGCTATGTGTTGGTATCGGTCAACTGTTGGGAGTACTGGCGGCGTTACTGCTCAAATTGCAGCGACGCTTGCAGCGACGCTGGCTGCGGCTGGCGTTGGAACAGCTCTTGCGCACACGCGTGTGGTATCGACACCGCTTGCAGCGGGACCAAGTGGTGCTGTCTTTTGTTGTTATCGTCGCGCGTTGGATCACGATCCTCGCTGCACTGATGCTTGTCATTGGTACTTTGGCTCCGCACATAAGTAACCACGACACGTTTTTTCTGGCCAATGCCTATGTTTACTTCGGCATCCTACCCTTGCAATCGGTAGGTGGTTTTGGCAGCGGTGAAGCGGGACTGGCGTGGATGCTCACGCACTATGGCGTGCCGCTGGCTAAAGCCAGTGCCGTGGGGCTGTTACTGCGCCTGCTGATTAACCTTGTGCACTTGGTGTTATGGGCTTTGGTCCTGGCTGTGCTGTGGCTGGGTGGCCGTTGGCAATACCGCAGTGTCTGAGAGATCGTTCGATTGGTCGGATAAAAGCTTTTGTAAGGGCGTGGTCGGCACGTTCAACACGTCGTAGTTGATGGCCGATAACAGCATCTGCACACCGACGATGATCGGCAGCGCCGCGACCATCACGGTGCCAGCAGAAGCATACGGCGCGCCCTGAAAAGCCTGCAGCCAGTGCACCGTGCCAAACACCACACCAAACAGCAACGCAGCCAGACCAAGCGGGGCTTCGATGGAAGCCAGATTAAAATCCCGCAGGTAGTAGCTGTAGAGGATGCGCCTGACAAAGTTGCGCACGTGTTTGACCGCGAAGTGCGCAATCACACGATGGATGTGCAGGCTGCTGGTTTCATTGCCATAAACCGCATCCATCGGGATATCGCGCACCACCGCCCGCGCGATGTTAAGCCGGCACAGCATATCGGACTCAAAAAAATAACCCGGGTCGATGTCGTCCAGTGGCAGCAGCCGCAAGGCGGCGCTGTGAATTGCGGTATAGCCGTTGTTCGGATCGAAGATCTGCCAGTAACCCGATGATAGTTTGGTCAGGAAAGACAACACCGCGTTGCCGAATAAGCGTGTTGCTGGCATGTCGCCCACACTACTCAGGCGATGGAAACGGTTGCCTTTGCAATAGTCGGCTTCGCCGTTCATGAGCAGACGCACGAAGCGCGGGATGAGAGCAGGATCCATCTGCCCATCGCCGTCAATTTTCACCACCAGTTGCATGTCGTCCGCAAGCGCTGCTCGATAGCCGCTCATGGTGGCCGCACC
>JAYUQF010000419.1:0-25840 GCA_043756885.1 Pseudomonadota bacterium | reverse complement strand
ACGAAGCAGGCAACGGTCACAACATCGCCTATGTCATCCCCAAAGAAGGCACGCTCATGTGGTTCGACACGATGGCTATCCCCAAGGATGCGCTGCATGTCGAAAACGCCTACAAATTTCTCGACTACATCCTGCGCGCCGAGGTCATGGCCGCGATCAGTAACCAGATGCGTTATGCCAACGCGAATCTGGCGGCAACCGCAAAGCTAAACCCCAGCCTCGCCAACGACCCTTCCATACGTCCCGGCGCGGCCACCCGCGCGACACTGTTTCCGAACGTCGTCAATCCACCTGCTTACGACCGCCTTGTAACGCGCGCCTGGACCCGCATCAAAACTAACCAATAACGCATGACCGAGCCCCATAACACCCGGGTTGCGCAGCACACACCCTGGGCCGATCCGCACGCGCGCCCCTACATACGCATCGACAAGGTCACCAAAACTTTTGGTGATTTTGTCGCGGTCAATAAGCTTTCGCTGGATATTTATCATAAAGAGCTGTTCTGTCTGCTGGGGGCCTCGGGCTGTGGCAAAACGACGCTATTGCGTCTGTTGGCGGGCCTTGATGCGCCTGATGCAGGGCGCATTTATATCGACGATGTCGACATGACTGATGTGCCGCCCCATCTGCGCCCCGTCAATATGATGTTCCAGTCCTACGCCTTATTTCCGCATATGACGGTGCTGGAAAACATCGCCTTTGGCTTAAAACAAGAGCGTTTTCCTCGCGCACAAATCCGGGCTCGAGTAGAGGCCATACTGGAATTGGTCAAGCTGGCGGATTTTGCACGACGCAAACCTCACCAGCTGTCCGGTGGCCAACAACAGCGCGTGGCCTTGGCACGCTCACTGGTCAAACAACCCAAGCTTTTATTGCTGGACGAACCGCTGGCCGCGCTCGACAAGAAGTTGCGTGAGTCGACCCAGTTCGAACTCATGAACATTCAGGAGACGCTCGGCGTGACCATCATGGTCGTTACCCACGATCAGGAAGAAGCAATGACGCTGGCTTCGCGTTTCAGCGTGATGGACCGCGGCCATATCGTGCAAACCGGGACACCTCACGATATCTACGAATTCCCCAAAAATCGCTTCATCGCACAATTCATCGGCTCGGTTAATGTTTTCGAAGGCCAGATTACCGACCAAGACACCGACGGTGTGCGAATCCGCGCGACCGACGCCGATTGCACGCTGTATATCAACCACTGTGTGACAACCTTGCCGGGCGCACGACTGTGGGTGGCGGTTCGCCCGGAGAAGATCCTTATCAGCCGCGCCGCGCCGGCCGATGTTCGCGAGAACTGTGTCAGTGGCAGCGTCGAAGGCATTGCCTATATGGGCGACATCTCAGTGTTCAAGGTCAAGCTCGCGTCGGGCATGTCGATCAAGGTCACCCAACCCAACCTCATCCGCCACGCCGAGGATCGCATCAACTGGCACGACCGCGTGTGGTTGTCGTGGCATGCTTCAAGTGGTGCGGTATTAACCGCGTGAAGCGCCATCTGCCACGCAGTGTTCACACCGTAGAGATGACCGAAGCACGATTGGGCATGCTGCTGCGTTGGCCGTTCACCGTCATAAGCGCCCTCAAGTTGAATGGCCGGCGCGGTGTGATCGCCCTGCCCTATCTGTGGCTGGCATTATTTTTCATAGTGCCGTTTCTGATCGTTTTGAAGATTTCTTTCGCCGAACAATTGTTAGCGCAGCCACCCTATAGCGCGCTGCTCGAACGCACGGCAGCGGGCTATCTGAGCCTCAAACTGAACCTCGATAATTATCGCTTTCTGATCGAAGACGCGTTGTATTGGAAGACCTATTTGAGATCCGTAGAAGTGGCGTTTTTTGCAGCCTGTATCTGCCTTTTTATCGGTTATCCGATGGCCTATGCCATGGCACGTGCGCCGCGCGCCTGGCGCAATGTATTGCTGATGATGGTGATACTGCCGTTCTGGACCTCCTTTGTGCTGCGTGTATACGCCTGGATAGGTCTGTTAAACAACAATGGCATCATCAACAATCTCCTTATAGGGTTGGGCCTCATCGATACACCGTTGCCCATGATGCACACCAACTTCGCGGTTTATCTTGGTATGGTTTATGCCTATCTGCCGTTCATGATCCTGCCGCTCTACGCGGTACTCGAAAAGCTCGATACCACTCTGCTGGAAGCCGCTGCCGATCTCGGCTGCCGGCCATTGCGTGCTTTTTTCACCATTACCTTGCCACTTTCTATGCCGGGCATCGTCGCCGGCTTTTTTTTGGTCTTCATTCCAGCGCTCGGTGAATTTGTGATTCCCGATCTGCTCGGTGGCAGCGACACCCTCATGATCGGCAAAGTGTTATGGGATGAGTTCTTCAGCAACCGCGACTGGCCACTGGCCGCGGCGGTCGCTACATCAATGCTGTCGCTGGTGGTGCTGATAATAGCCCTGCAGAATTGGCTGCGCGCTCGCGCACAGGCCAGCGCATGAAACGCGGCAGCTGCTTGTTACGCGCCTGGCTGCTAGGTGGCCTCGCCTTTTTGTATCTGCCCATCGCATCCCTGGTGGTGTATTCGTTCAACAGCTCCAGGCTGGTGACGGTGTGGGCGGGCTTTTCAACCAAGTGATACGGCAGCTTGCTGCGAGATCAGCAGATTCTCGACGCTGCCTGGTTGAGCCTGAAAATTGCGGCCATCGCGGCCTCGCTCGCCACGGCACTTGGCACCCTGGCGGCGTTGTGTCTGGCGCGGTTCGGCCCGTTCCGCGGACGCGCTCTGTTTGGTGGTCTGGTCACCGCGCCCCTGGTCATGCCGGAGGTGATCACCGGCCTGTCCTTGCTGTTGATGTTTGTTGCTCTCGAACGTGCTTGTGGCTGGCCGAGCGGTCGTGGTGTGACGACTATTGTCATCGGCCACGCAACTTTCGCCATGGCCTATGTGACCGTCGTGGTGCAGTCGCGACTGGCTGGCATGGACCCGTCAATAGAAGAAGCTGCAATGGACCTTGGCGCGCGACCGGTTAAGATTTTTATGGTCATTACACTGCCATTGATTGCGCCGGCTCTGATCGCGGGCTGGGTGCTGGCCTTCACGTTGTCGTTGGACGATCTGGTCGTATCGAGCTTTGTGTCGGGCCCCGGCGCCAGCACTTTACCCATGGTGATTTATTCCAAAGTGCGGCTGGGCTTATCCCCTGAGATCAACGCGCTTGCAAGCTTACTGATAGGCGTTGTGGCTATCGCAATGGTAACGGTGGGCCTGCTCCTGTCCCACCAGGAGCGGGTGCGAATACGCGACGCAAAACTGTTGCTGGGAGCGAAGGATTGAGCGCGGCGCCACGAGGCTGGTGCTGGGCGCACCACAGCGCGCCCAATCCGACATCAAGCATTCGCCTCGCTCGCCGCCATTTGTAACACCACACCACAACTCGAATTGCACCTGCGCGTAACTAGGGGTGATGATGCATGGTCATGATGCCGTTTCAGCTGCAGCGAGGATTGTTCCTATGAGCACTGGCTCTCATCCGGATCACGCCCGCGCCTTTCTCGCCCAGCACCCCGATGTGCGTCACATTCAATTGATGCTGACTGACCTCAACGGTGTGCTGCGCGGTAAATCCGTACAACGGCACGAACTTGAGCGCATCTACACCGAAGGCCTGCCGTTGCCGAGCTCTATTGCGGCCCTGACCGCTGACGGCGATGACGCGCAAAACACCGGCCTGCTGTGGGAGATCGGTGACAGGGACTGCCTGGCCTGGCCACTGCCCAGCACCCTGGTGCGCACACCATGGTTGGCCACGCCGACCGCCCAGGTGCTTATGCTGTTCGATCCCATTCGTGGCGCGCCGGCTGCGGACGCCGATCCACGTCTGGCCGTGGCGCACGTCATCAACAAGCTCAAGGCCGATGGTTACACCGTAGTGCTAGCGGTTGAGCTGGAGTTCTATCTCTTGGACGCCGAAGCCGCCCGTCACGGCACAGCGCGCGCCGCATCTGTGCGTGGCGGCCACCCGCACGTCTACAGCATTGACGAAATCGAATCACGCGCAGCCTTTCTCGATGATCTCTACGCCTGCTGTGAGGCCCAAGGTGTGGCTCTATCCACAAGCATTTCGGAGTTTGGGCCGGGTCAGTTCGAGATCACCTTAAAACATCGCGATGACGCTCTGCGTGCACTCGACGAGGCTGTCATGTACAAACGCGCCGTTAAGGGTGTCGCCCAGCGCCATGGCCTGTTGGCCTCATTTATGGCCAAGCCTTTCTCCGGGTTGCCGGGCTCGGGTCTGCATTTGCATTTAAGTCTGAACGATACGCTTGGCGAAAACGTTTTTGCCAGCGCAGCGGTCGATGGCAATACATTGTTGAAACATGCCATTGGCGGTATGGCACACACCGCCGCCGACATGATGGCGCTGTTTGCGCCGTTTGGTAATTCTTACCGTCGTTATCGTGCTTACAATTGTGTACCGCTGGTGGCGAGCTGGGGCGTTAACAATCGCACCGTTGCGTTCCGCATTCCGAGCGGGCCTGCCGTTTCGCGTCATGTTGAACATCGGATCTGCGGCGCCGACGCCAACCCCTATGCCGCCGCAGCCGCCGTGCTGGCCGGTGTGCATCATGGTCTGAGCACGCACATTGATCCTGGTCCGCCGGTCAGCGGCGATGGATATATTGAAGCCACTGCTGCATGCCTGCCGCAACATTGGCAAGCGGCCATCGACCGTTTTGCTGCTTCGCCAGTGGCACGCGACTATTTCGGTGCGCGTTTTGTCGAAGTTTACTGTGCCATCAAGCGCACCGAGAGCAACCGCTATTTCAGCGAGATTCCGCAACAGGATTACGACTGGTATCTGCACACGCTGTGAGCCAACGGAGCATCACCCTTTGTCGACAAACACAACTGACTCGCCACCAGACCGAACACTCGCGGTGACCACGCGGCGTATTGGCATTCTCCTGTGCGATGAAGTCGCGGCGCCCATGGAGGCTACCCATGGTCAACATGCAGAAATGTTTACGCGCATGTTCGCGCGCAGCTCGCCACCTGTTGAACTGAGTTTTTTTCGGGTTTACGCCGATGAGTTTCCGCCGGCAGTTGATGCCTGCGACGCCTATGTGGTGAGTGGCTCGCGCCGCTCGGTGTACGAGGACGTACCATGGATAACGCACCTGTCAGACTTCCTGCGCGCGCTGCACGGCGCGCGGCGCCGCGCGGTTGGTATTTGTTTTGGCCATCAATTGATTGGCCAGGCCCTGGGCGGCCGTACTGAAAAAGCGCAGCAGGGCTGGGGCCTCGGTCGTCACGTGGCGCAAGTGCTCGAAAGCAGGGCCTGGATGCACCCCCCTGCCACCAGCTATGCCCTTTATGCTGTGCATCAGGATCAAGTGACCATCCTGCCGCCCGGCGCGTGTCGTCTGGCCAGCAACGCGCATTGCGAAAATGCGATGTTCGATGTTGATGGCCTGTTTCTCGGTGTGCAGGCCCATCCCGAATTTGTGCGCGACTACGCACGTGCCATCACCGAGAACAAACGTGGGCAGGTGCCAGACACCGTGCTGGAAAAAGCCTTGCCAAGTTTTGCCGAGCCGATCGACGATACGCTGGTCGCGCGCTGGATCGTGGCTTTTCTGACAGCCGACAAACAACCAGCGTTTGCAGCAGTGTGCGAGCAGTGAGTTAGTGGCCCACCTTCACGCCCATCACGATCAGCACCACCACGCCAGCCCTGCAGCGGCCAAACACGATCTCGCTTTTGCTGCTGGCATCGCACTCAACAGTACGTTTGTGGTGCTCGAAATTGCCTACGGCCTGGCCGCCCATTCCACCGCGCTGGTGGCCGATGCCATCCATAATCTGGGTGACGTTGCCAGTCTTGCCCTGGCCTGGTTTGCGAGCTGGCTGGCACGTCGTGCCCCCGGCCCGCGTTTTACCTACGGCTTGCGCAGCTCGACCATCCTGGCGGCCCTGGTTAATGCGGTGTTGATGTTATTGGCCTGTGGTGGTCTGGCCCTTGAGGCCGTGCAGCGCCTGCTGACACCGACGGCCGTAAGCGGGCAGACAGTCATCTGGGTCGCGCTGGCGGGTGTGTGTGTCAACGCTGCAACCGCGATGTTCTTTTTTCGCGATCGCCATCACGATCTCAATTTGCGTGGTGCTTATGTGCATATGGCAACCGATGCGTTGGTGTCTTTAGGTGTAGCCGTCAGCGGCTACGTGATACTGCGCAGCGGGTGGAACTGGCTGGACCCCGCTACGTCCATCACGATTCTGGTCGTGATACTGATTGGCACCTGGCGACTGTTACGCGATAGCGCTTTGCTTTCGCTGCACGCGGTACCTGCCCACCTCGACAGCGCGCCCATCGCACAATTCCTGCAGGAGCAGCCAGGGGTAACGGGCGTGCACGATCTGCACGTGTGGGCGCTCAGTACTACCGATGTCGCACTTACCGCGCACCTGGTGATGCCGAGCGGGCATCCCGGCGATGTCTGGCTGGATGAACTCGCTCACGCATTGACCCATGCCTACGACATTCGACATGCGACCTTTCAAGTGGAAACTGGCGTGCAAGCTCACGCCTGCGCCTTGGTGGGCGGTGATGACGCCCATTAAGCAGCGGTGAAGTTGATGTCGGCGCCGCAGTCGATTTTATCTGCGTCCGACGGACTTTCAGTCTTCTTCTTTGTCGGCTTTACGCGGTAGCGGCGCGGCGGGCGGTTTCGGCCACGCGATTTCGATCGCGTGTTCTCGCAAGCGTGTGTCCAGTGCCCAACAATAGTCCGACATCACCGAACCCGGCCGTGTGATGGCGCGCAAGTTCAGCCACACCACCAGCTCAAAATCGAGCCCGGTGTCACCAAAGCGCACCAACCAGACCTGCGCTTCGCGGTTGGGGTTGCCGGTCAAGGTGTGCTCGACGTCGCGGGCGGCGGCCAAGGCCGCGGTTTGCACCATGGTTTTGTCAGTGTCGTAGGTCACGCTGAACGGCACATGGATGCGTCGACAGGCATCCTCCAAGGTCCAGTTCATGACTTTGCTACTCATGAATTCGGCATTCGGCACCAGGATGTCAACATTGTCCGCCGTAGTGATACGCGTGGCGCGCATGTTGATCTCTTTCACCATGCCCGTCGCGCCCGACTGCAGCTCGATCAAATCGCCGACATTGAGACTCTTTTCAAACAGGATGATGAGACCGGCGACGAAGTTACTGATAAGGGTTTGTAAACCGAAGCCAACACCGATTCCGAGCGCGCTGGCGAACAGCGCGAACTTGGTCAAATCGACACCGATGGAGGACAAACCGACCACCAGACCAATGGTCAGCAGCAGATAGTGCAGCACTCGGCCAACGGTATAGAGCGAAGCCGGACTGAAGGCGGAATTGCGTGGTCCGAGGCGCTGCAGTCCACCGCGCATCAGCGCTGAGAACCACCAGGCGATGGTCACGATCAAACCCAGGCGCAACAAGCCGAGGGTAGTGACCGGCGTTTCATTGACCGCGAACAGTGGATAGGACAGCAGTGCGTGGGCTTCGGCAACACTGCCGCGTGCCGCGTCCTTGAGCAGACGCACACTCTGGCCCACGCGTCCTTCCCGTCCGCGCAGGCGTTCATCAAGCATCTCGACCAGTTGTGTGCCACTGCGCAATTGCGCGGCCAGATCCTCCAACGCAGTCTCTACGCCGGTCAATTCCGAGCGCGCACGTTCATACAATGCCGTGACCGCTGGCGCGTCGGCCGACTCGCGCTCGATAGTGACGGCGCTGCGCAGTTGCGCAGCACGCGCGCCCTGCTCCGTGGCGAGCCGCGCCTGCCCCTCAAGCAGCGTCTGCTGCTTACGCAACAGGCCGCGATCGGCGCCCGGCTCCGCAGTATTGCGCTCAGCTACCCGTTGCAACAAGCGCTGGGCCAACAGCGCAGACGCACGACGTGCCTCCGCGATCGCAATCTCAACACCCCGCCGCAGCGTCTTGATGTCGTGGTAGCGCGCCTGCGCGCGCTCATCAGGGCTGGTGGCCAGCGCTATTGAGCTCGTCAACTGCAACTTCATGAGATCGGCGCTGGCGCTACGGGCAGCGACTGACGCTTCGTGTTCGACGCGCTTCCACTGCGCAAGTGCGTTGGCAGTACACTCGATGCGGCCACTGGCCGTCGTGAGTTGGTTAAAATGCTGATCGAGTTCCGCAGTTAATGCGCTGTGATGGGCGCGTCGCCAGCGCAGTTCCTGAAACAAGGTTTCGACGCGCAATCGATCGCGCACCAGACGCACCCCTTCAACGATACGCGCGGCGCTGTTCTGCTCCAGCTCGCGATAGCGCAGCTTGGCCGCATCCTGATCGTCGCGTCCCAGTGCGAGAGAGCGTTCAATGAGCGCAATTTCCTGGGCTTCGAGATCAGCCGCGCGGCGCAGTTGTTCGTTCTCGCGGCCGAGTTCCAGCACATCATCCAGTGGATAGGTTTTTTTGAGCACCGGCGGCGTCACTGGCGGCACGGCCGGTGCTTGCAAAGTGCGTTTATACCGACCGAAATGACGCTCAATGCTGGCGCGCAACTGCGCCACATCATTGCGCTCTTCGCCGCTTAATGTCGCGGCGACACTGTCGAGTTGTGTAGTCAGCGCGTTATAGCGCCCCTCAAGCAGCTTGCCCTCGGGATCAGCACCGACCTCAAAATAACTCCACCACTGCGGATCAAGATTGCGCGGATCGGGCGGAGGCTGATCGGCCGCCTGCGCCGGGCTGCTCTCTACTGCCGCGTTAGACAGGCCCGGTACCGCGCCCACCGCACTGGCGATCGACAGGCACACCAACAATAAGCAGGTACGCAGAAAAAATGCGTGAAACGCGGGGCGAAAGAAACAGGCAATCATCGTGCAGCAGTATAAGCGGGCAGCGCGCGGCCTGCCCAGCGCAGCTGTGTTAGAGTCCTTGGCAATCCGCACCGCTCTGGAGCGCCGCCCACCCATGCCACCTGTTCGTCCCCGCGATGCCGCCAGCCTCGTCATTCACCGCAAACGTTTTACCCACCACGAAGTGCTGATGGGACGTCGTGGCCACAAAGCGCGGTTCAAACCCGGCGTTTATGTGTTCCCCGGTGGTGGCCTCGATCGCGCCGATTATCGCGCGCAGCCAGCGCAGTCCTTGGCCCACGAACTGGTGCCGCAGCTGGCCGTCGCCAGTTCTCAGCGCAAAGCCGACGCACTTGCCATGGCAGCGGTGCGCGAAGCGCAAGAAGAAGCGGGTCTCATGTTCGGGATTCCCGGTAGCGTGGGACGCGTCGCGCACGCCACTTGGCAAGAATTCCACCGTGCGGACGTGGCACCGGATCTCAGTGCGCTACAGTTCCTGGGTCGGGCCATCACGCCTTCCCAGCAACCGATCCGCTATCACGCGCGCTTTTTTGCCGCGCCCGCTGAAATGTTCAGCGGCGATCTGGCCGGTGATGGCGAACTGGAAGATCTGCGCTGGATTCGTGTCGACGATACGGCAGGTCTGGAGATGATGGAGGTCCAGCAACTGGTGCTCGAAACCCTGCTGCTACGTCTGGCAGGTCGCGATGTGCCAGCGCGACGCTTGTTCTTTAATTGGGGGCGGAGGAACGTTAACAATGCGTAGGGGATAAGCGGCGAACTTGCGGGCGAATGTCCGAGAGAATTCAAACCACCAAGGTCTCTTCCACATACCGATAGACCACAAAGCTTCCCACCGCCCCTAGCGCCGCCACACCCAACGCCGCGCTGCCCAATGAAACAATCGCCAACAGCGCACTGATCACCAGCGGCCCGGTCGAGGTGCCGGCGTCGGTGAGCAAACGCCACAGACCCAGAAATTCGCTGCGGCGCTCGGGCGGCGCGAGATCGGTGCCCAGCGTCATGACAATACCGGTCGACAGCCCGTTTGCTACCCCTACCGCCAGTGCCACCGCCAACAGACTGGTATAGCTGTCGGCCAAGGTCATGGCAGCCAGCGTCAGCACAAACAAAATCGAACTCGGTACGGCGGTTGCGCGGCGTCCATACCTGTCCATGATGACGCCGGCCGGGTAAAAAAAAGCGATATCGACCAGGGCCGAGGCCGACACGATGCCGCCGATTTGTTGGCTATGCAAACCCAGCGATGCCCCGAGTAAGGGCAACAGCACCGTGCGTGATTCGCGCATCAGCATGAAGGACACCGCCGCCACACCGGCCGTGGCAAATACCCGGCGATGTTCGTGCGCCAGGCGCGGAATGGTGCGCCAATCGAGCTCGCGCGTGGCTGGTGTTGTAGCCCGCGCAAACGCGAACACACATAACAACGCCAGCAGCACTGACACAGAGGCACAGAAAAACGTGACCTTGTAACCGGCGTAGTGTGCAAGCGCACCGCCGGCCAGCGGGCCGAGCAGCGCCGTTGACCGCACCGCGCCTGCGATCATCGTTATCACCCGACCGCGCTCAGCGGGGCTGCAATAGGCGGCGACAAAACTCAAACGCCCGAGCAGGAAAGTACTGCTACCGCAGCCATTAAGAAACGCAATGAAATAAAACCAAGCAGGATCGTCAACGACCCCATAAGCAACAAAGGCCAGCATGATGAACGATACCGCCAACAGCATGATGGCCTTCTCGCCATATCGCGCAGCGAGCATGCCGGCGGGCAGATCCATGGCCATCATGCCCAAGCCGCGCATGCCCATCACCGCCGCCGCCTCGGCCGCGCTGCCACCACGCTCCAGCACGTACAGGGGCAACAGCATATAAGCGGCCTGGGCCGGGATACCGAGCAATAACGCCGGCAAATAAAGCGGCAGGAAAACCCGCCGATGCACGCTCACGAAGTGGTGGCCGCACCGTGCACGCGGCCACGCGCGAGCGAGAGGGTTATACCTACCGCCGACAAGGCCGCGCCGGCAACAAAACAAGTGCTGATGGCATGGGCCAGGCGGGTGTACACGGCGGGTTCGATCGCAACCGGCCCCAACCACAACGCCATGACCACTGCGACCATGGCCATGCTGGTCAATTGCCCGATCACCCGCATGACCGACATCGCACCGGACGCGCGCGAATAATCGCTGCGCGGCACCGCGCCCATGATGGCGTTGACGTTGGGCGAACTGAACAAACTGAAGCCCAGGCCACAAATGGCGAGACAGGTAACCGTCCAATGCAGCGCGCTGTGGGCGTCGAGCAGCGCCAGGCCGAGCAGACCCAGCGCTGTGATGGCCATGCCCAGCGAAGCGATAACACGAGGCTCAATGCGGTCGGACCAACGGCCAGCAAAAGGTGAGATCAAGGCCATGACCAGCGGCTGGGTCATCATGATGATGCCCGCTTGTGTGGCAGGCACACCTTTTAAATACTGCAAATAGAGACTCACCAGCAGGACGTTGGCGAAGGTTGTTGTGTACATCACCAGCGAGGCCAGACACGACAGGGTAAAAATCCGATTGGTATAAAACAACTCAACGTCAAATATCGGATCTGCATGGCGACGTTCGTAACGAAAAAACAGCCATAACAAAACAGCACCCACGACCAGCATCGCGCCACCACCTAGGCTGGGCAAAGCAGCCAGGCCCAGCATCAATACCACAATACCGCAGGCATATAGCGCCGCACCGACACCGTCAAAACGACCGCGCTCAGCGGCGCGCCATTCAAAACGCATATGGCGCACAGCGAGGTAGTACACAACCACGGTCAGCGGCAAATGTGTGAGAAAGGCGGCGCGCCACGACCACAGGTCGATGACATAACCGCCGGTCAGAGGGCCGAGAGATAAACCGATATACACCGCTGAGATAGTTGCACCGATAGCTGCGCCGCGACGCTCGGGTGAGTAGACGGACGAGATGATCGCGATCTGTGTCGCGAACAGCGCGGCCGCCGAAGCGCCTTGCAAAACTCGCGCGCATAACAGCATGGCACTGCCGGTCGCACAGGCCGCCATCACTGAGGACAACACCACACCGAGCGTACCTGCGACAAACACCCGGCGCCGACCATACATGTCGGCCAGCCGCGCGAGACTCAAAACACATGCTGCACTCGCTAACAGGTAGGCCATGGGGATCCAGCTCAAGGTCATGGCATTGATGTCCAGCGCGCGAGCAATGCTGGGTAAGGCGACGTTGACGGTCGACAACATCATGGCAGTGGCGACCGCGCTCAAGCTGGTCATGACGATGGCGGCGCGGCGCGTAGCGGGCGAGATCTCTGCGCTGCTGGGGCCGTTCATGGCGCGGTGGGTGGATAAGTTTTTAGAGTGCGAAGGAATTCGCACCTACAAAGCCACCGTAGGTGCGAATTCATTCGCCCATGCACGCCGCCAAGCTCAATCAAGCTCACCCGGCATCTGCTTCTCGTGCGCGCAATTCCACGCGCCGAATTTTGCCGCTGACGGTTTTGGGCAGGCCTTCAACAAATTCAATGCGTCGCGGATATTTATAGGGCGCGGTGACGCGTTTAACGTGTTCCTGCAACTCGCTGATCAGGGCGTCGCTGCCTTGATAGCCCGGTGCCAGAACCACAAAAGCCTTGACCACAAAACCGCGTGTGGCATCGGGGCTCGCCACTACCGCTGACTCGGCCACGGCCGGATGTTCGATCAGTGCACTTTCTACTTCGAATGGTCCGATGCGATAACCGGCCGACAGAATGACATCATCGGCACGACTCACGAACCAGAAATATCCGTCTTCATCGATATACCCACGGTCACCGGTGAGATACCAATCGCCGATAAAACAGGCCTGGAAACGTTCCGGGTCACCGCGATAGTCCTTGAACAGTCCAGGCGCAGGCAGCGGTTTGACGCGGATCGCGATATCACCTTCTTCGCGCGGCGGCAGGGGTTGGCCTTGTTCATCGATGATGGCGAGATCCAGCCCCGGCATGGGTTTGCCCATGGAACCAAACCGTGGCTCTATCGAGGGATGATTGCCGCACACCAGTACCGTTTCGGTCTGGCCATAACCATCACGGATCACAAGCCCCGTGGCACGTTTCCAGGTTTCGATCACTTCCGGGTTAAGGGGTTCGCCCGCGCCTACGCAGTGGCGCAGATGGGGGAACTTGTAGGCCGACAGATCCTGCTGCACCACCATGCGATACACCGTTGGCGCGCCGCACAGGGTGGTGATGGGATAGTGCGCCAGCAGGTCCAAGGTTTTTTTTGCATCGAACACCGCGCAGTGATGCACAAACACCGTCGCGCCCATATTCCACGGCCCGAAGTAGCTGCTGTAGGCCGCTTTTGCCCAACCGGTATCGCTGATATTCCAGTGCAGATCGTCAGGCCGCAGATCCAACCAATAGCGCCCGGTAATCTGGTGCGCCAGTCCATAACCGTGACCATGCATGGTCATCTTCGGGTAGCCGGTGGTGCCCGAGGTGAAATAACACAGTGCGTCTTCGTCAAATGCGGTGTCGGCCGTTTCGAACTGTGTGCTCATGTTTAGCATGAGCGCGTCATAGTTGTGCCAGTCGGGTCGTTGGCCATCCACCAGCACGCGCGCGCGCAAGTCGGGACATTGCGCCGCCACTTCGTCGAGTTTGGCGGCATTGGCACTATCGGTAATAAACGCTACCGCCTGGGCCGCGTTCATGCGATAGGCGATATCCTTGGGCGAAAGCTGCGTGGTACCCGGTGACAGCACCACGCCCATGCGGATGCAGGCCGTAACGATCTCCCACCACTCGAGGTTGCGCCCGAGCATGAGCACAATGGTATCGCCACGCTTGATGCCCAGCGTGGCCAGCGCATTGGCGAGCTGGCACGAGCGATCGCGCACCTGGGCAAAGCTGCGCTGCTGCTGATGCGCATCGTCATCGACCCACCATAAGGCGAGTTTGGCCGGATCCTTGGCTGCCCATTGATCAACAACGTCGCGCGCAAAGTTAAACCGCGCTGGCGGCGTCCACTTAAAGTTTGCGCGCGCTTGTTCGTAGCTCTCACGGCTCGGTGTGATGTTGCTCATGGTGACGCTCTCCCGTGGTCAGAACCAGTTTTTGTCGGTGGTGAGACAGGTATCGTCAAAGCGCGCCAATAACGCGCATCGTTCGGCGACCTTGGGTAATTCGTAACGATAAAAGTAGCGGCAGGTGTGGAGTTTGCCACGATAAAAATCAATATCGCCACCGCGTGCCGCAGGCAGCGCAATCAAGGCTACCAAAGCCTGACGCAGCCAGACCCAGGCCATGACTACATGGCCAAAAGCGTCGAGATAAAGCGTGGCATTGGCCAGCGCGCGCTTGACGTCACCACTCTGACGCAGAGCATCGAGTGCTGCAGTGGTATCACAAATGGCAGTGATGGCGGCCTGCAGATCTGCACAGTACTCTCTCAACTGCCAGTGCAACGCCGCTTGCGCCAGGGTTTTCTGGTACTGCGCGAGCAGCGCCTTAAAAGCTGCGCCGTCCTGGATGCAGACCTTACGCCCCAGCAGATCAATGCCCTGGATACCATGGGTACCTTCATGTATCGGGTTCAGGCGCGCATCGCGATACATTCGTTCCAGCGGAAACTCGCGTGTGTAACCGTAACCACCCAGCACTTGTATCGCGTGTTTATTGCCCTCCAGACAAAACTCCGAGGGCCAGGACTTGGCGATCGGAGTGAGGATGTCGAGCAACAGCCCGATGCGCTCAAGTTCCGCAGCGTCGGTTTCCGTGCGCTGGCGATCGATGAGCCAGGCACTATGCAGCAGCAAGCTGAAGGCACCTTCGGCCGCACTTTTCTGCGCCAGCAGCAGACGCTTGATATCGGCATGTTCGATGATCGGTACTTGCGGCGAGCTGGGATCTTTTTCCTGCGGATGACGCCCCTGAGGGCGTTCGCGAGCGTAGTGCAGGGCATGCAAATAGGCGGTGTAACCCAGCACCGTGGCCGCCATACCGATGCCGATGCGCATTTCGTTCATCATCTGGAACATGCAGAACAGGCCCTGATGTTTGGGTCCCACCAGCCAACCGTGACACTCACCACCTTCACCAAAATTCAACACCGTGTTGGTGATGCCGCGAAAGCCCATCTTGTGATTAAGCCCGGCCAGTTGGATGTTGTTGCGTGCGCCGAGGGTGCCGTCGTCATTCACACGAATCTTTGGCACCACAAACAGCGAAATGCCTTTCACGCCTGGCGGCCCACCGGGGATCTTGGCCAGCACCAGATGCACGATGTTCTCGCTGAGCTCCTGCTCGCCGCCCGAGATCCACATCTTGGTGCCCTTGATCAGATAGTGATCGCCCTGCGTCGGCTCGGCACGCAGTTGAATATCCGACAAGGACGAGCCGGCCTGCGGCTCGGACAGACACATGGTGCCAAAAAAGCGCCCGCTGACCATCGGCTCAACATAACGTCGCAACTGCTCGGCCGTGCCAAATTCAGATAACAAATTGATGGCCGAATGGGTGATCAGCGGATAGGAGTTGGCCGATACATCGGCCGCCGCAAACCACGCGCAAGCAGCCTGACCAACCACCCACGGCAATTGCATGCCACCCAATTCCACCTTCGCCGCGATACCCATGAAACCGCCCGCGATATAGGCGTCCATGGCTTGCTGCAACTCGGCAGGCAAATGTACGCGCTGGCCATCGAAGCTGGGCTCGTTGGCGTCGAGCTTGGCGGCATGAGGGGCGAACTTATCTTCGGCCAGCACACGGGCCGCATCGATCACGGCATCAAACACAGCGCGATCATGGTCTGCGTAGCGCGCTGTGCGGGTCAGGGCTTCGGTATCGAGCAGTTCGTAAAGATTAAAATCGATGTCGCGGGAATTGAGCAGCAGACTCATGGTGTCTCAAATGGTTCGTTAGTCGGGTCCCGGCAACGGGACGGTTATTGAATCACAGAACAGCAGGCGGGCCGACTGCCACTGCGCCTGAACATCGTACTTGCGCGCCACGGGCTCACGGCCGCGCAGATTCATCCAGCGACAAGCCGCTCAAATCAAATTGCGCAGCCGGTGTCCGCCGTGGCTCGACCAGCACCACACCCGCTTCGGCCAGGGTCAGACCATCAAGCTCAAATTTGGCTGCCGGCGGCGGTGTGTAGTCGACAATGCGCACACCCGCTTCGGCCATGCTGAGGTGTGCGGTGGTTATCGCGGCGGGATTTACGCAAGGCGCTTCGACCAGCACTACACCAGGCTCGGCGAGGGTGGTGTTGAGTGCACTCGGGGTGCCACGCAGTGCAGCCGGCGGTGCACTGCGCGCAAGCGCCGCATCGACACCGGGCGCTGCTACAGCAGGCGCCGCAGGTGCCGGTACTGGCGATGACACCACAGCGGGCGACAGCGGCGGTATTGGTTTGCTCATGGGCGCGATCGCCGCCGCCGCTGGCGAGGCGCTCGGTGCAGCGTCGAGTGGCATGTCGATAGCGTCAACCAGCGCGCCGGCCTTGGCCAAGGCTGCTTTGTATTTGTCGGCGCTCAGTAAGTCCAGGCCCTTTTTGATGATCACCGGCTGGCCGGCAAACATCTGCTCAACCCGCGCCGCCTCGATATTAAACAGCTTGGCAAAGTTGGCTCGCACCTGCACCGGATCGGCGCCCGCCACCAGTCGCCCACGAAAAACAATTGCAAACTGTTGCTCTGACATGTCTACGCTCCTGTGCGTGACCGTACGCGTTTCAAGCCAGATAACCGCCGTCCACGACAATCGAGCTGCCGGTTGTGTAAGACGCCGCATCCGACACCAGATATAAAACCGCCGCCGCCATTTCTTTAGGATCCGCACCACGCGCCAGCGGTGTGTGGGGCATTTGTTTGGCCATGAATTGTGCGTCCTCATGCAGGGCCATGGCGAATTTTGTGCGTGTCAGACCCGGCACCAGGGAGTTGACCCGTATGCCAAACTGGCCGCATTCCCGCGCCAACGCTTTGCTCATGTTAACGATGCCAGCCTTGGTCATCGAGTACACACCTTGTTTGTCGCCGGGCGACAGCCCATTAACCGATGCCACATTCACTATCGCACCGCCGCCCTGCTGGCGCATACGCTTGCCCGCACCCACGGCCATAAAAAAATAGCCGCGCAAGTTCACTTCCAGCGTTTTGTCGAATGATCCCACATCGGTGTCGAGAATGTGGCCGTAGTAAGGGTTGGCAGCGGCATTGTTGACCAGAATATCGACCCGCCCATGCCGTTCATCCATGTACTTGTAAAAAGCCTCAATCTGGTCAACACGCCCGATATGGCAGGCGCGCATTTCAGCGCTGCCACCCAGGGCTGAAATTGCCGCTACGGTTTGTGCGCAACCATCCGCACCACGACTGAGGCACACCACATGGGCGCCGTATTCACCCAGGATTTTGGCAACTTCCTGCCCGATGCCACGGCTTGCGCCCGCCACGACTGCGACCTTGCCGCTCAGATTGAAATGGTCTCGTGGCATCGTTCGATCTCCCAATGTTTTTACGCTCAAAACCCGCGAAAGTGATCATGAGCGGGTCTTAAGAATGGTACTTGATCCTTTTGGCCAGACGGACCATATCGCTGACGACGAGTTTATGGCGGCCACCGATGCCTGGCGGTGAAGGGGTGATCTAAGAAGCGGGCGTGAAATAGCGGAGGCATACCGCTAGCATGTGCGCCTCGCGGGGAGCGGCTGGGCACACGTCGGGTCTGCGCTTAAACCCCACTTCCTCTTGCCTGGCTCTCGACAAAGGTCGCTCCCAACATGATCAAAATCATCCTCAAACGCGACCGCGAACGCTCGTTGCTGCGCCGTCACCCGTGGGTTTTTTCCGGTGCCATCGACAAGGTCACGAGCGACCCGCAGGTGGGTGATACCGTCAGCGTCTTCGCCCAGGACGGCCGCTTTCTCGGTTTGGGCGCCTGGAACCCGGTGTCCAACATCCGCGTGCGGATTTGGGACTGGCGGCAAGAGACCAGCATCGACGCGGCGTTTTTCACCGCGCGCCTCACCGCCGCCATGGCCATGCGTGAGCGCCTGCTGCCGACCGCCAGCGACGGTGCGGTGCGTCTGGTCAATGCCGAATCCGACGGCTTGCCGGGCCTGGTGGTGGACCGCTTCGGCGATGTGATGGTGATGCAGACCACCAGCGCAGGGGCGCGGCGCTGGCGTGATGTTATCGCCGACGCGCTTATGTCGTTGACCAGTGCGCGCGCCGTTTACGAGCGCTCCGACAGCGACGTGCTGGAAGTAGAAGGTCTGGAAGTCGCGAGCGGGCTGCTGCGCGGACAGCTCGATTCACCGCGCATCACCTGTCACGAAAACAAGCTGCTGGTCGAGATCGATCTCGCCCACGGCCATAAAACGGGTCACTATCTCGATCAGCAGGAAAACCGTTTACTGGTGGGCGCACTGGCCAAAGACGCCGACGTACTCGATGCCTTCTGTTACAGCGGCGGCTTCGGTTTACAAGCCCTCGCCCACGGCGCGCGCAGCTTGATGGCGATTGATTCCTCAGCGCCCGCACTTGCCCAGTTGCAAAGGCATCTCGAACTGAACCACCTGCCCGCGCAACAATGCAGCTTGCTCGAAGAGGATGTGTTTAAACATCTGCGCAAATTGCGCGACGCACGCCACAGCTTCGATCTGATCGTGCTCGACCCACCCAAGTTCGCCCCCACCTCCGCCACCGCCGAACGTGCTGCGCGTGGTTATAAGGACATCAATCTGCTGGCCTTGAAGCTGCTGCGCCCGGGGGGTGTGCTGGCTACTTTTTCGTGCTCGGGTGGTGTTAATGCTGATCTGTTCCGCAAGATTGTGGCCGGCGCCGCCCTCGACGCCGGTGTTGACGTGCAGCTCCTGCGACAGTTGCACGCCTCACCCGATCACCCCGTCGCCATGGCTTTCCCCGAAGGGGAATATCTCAAGGGACTGCTGCTGCGCGTGGCTTGAACAGCGCCCGCGCGCATTACAATCACAGGCGCGCCCACCGGCCGTCTCAAGCAGCGCAGGCCGGCTCATTTTTGCCTGACATCTTAGGACCGACCATGAACTATCAGACCATCGAGATCCAAAAAGAAGGCGCTATTGATTGGCTGACCTTAAACCGTCCCGACCAGCTCAACGCCATTAATGCGCAGATGTGCGAGGAGTTGCAGGATTATTTTGGTGGCCTGCAATTTAATCACGAAGTGCGCGTCGTGATCCTGCGGGGCGCCGGTCGCGGCCTGTGCGCAGGTTACGACCTGCATGCCGCGCAGGGCGTCAGCGGCGGCCCGGTCATCGGCATGCGTTTTCAACGCCAGGTGGCCGAAGTCTATCAGCGCATGCGCCGCTGCCCGCAGCCCATCGTGTGTCTCGGCCATGGGCCGGCCACCGGCGGCGGTTTTGCTTTCCTGTTGGCCGCCGATGTGCGGGTGGTGACACCCGACGTCAAAATGAATGTCGCCATGGTCAAGATTGGGCTGACTGGCTGTGACGTGGGTATCAGCTACTTCCTGCCACGCGCGGTCGGGCAGTCGGTCGCTGCGGAGCTGATGATGACTGGCCGTATGATCGCGGCCGATCGCGCCGAGCGCCTCGGGCTGGTGTCGGCCGTGGTGCCCTTTGAACAGCTCGAAGCGACTGGCCGTGGTTTCGCCGCAGATATGCTCAAAACTTCGCCGCTGGGTCTGAGGCTCACCAAAGAAGGGCTCAACCTGTCCATCGATGCACCCAGTCTCGACGCCGCGGTGGCGATGGAAGACCGCGGCCAGATCCTGTGTGCCAGTGCCGGCTTCTTCGAAGAAGGGATAACGGCGTTCCTGGCCAAGCGACCGGCGAGTTATCCCGACTGAAAACCGAGCCCGATTTGCGCTGGTCTGGGTGCGACAATTTGATCCCAACTGGTATCCGTTGCGCAAAGCGGCGCTACTATCGAGCTGGATCCTAGCCAGACGATAGCCACGGGAAACCTCCAACGGTGGCCTTCCTCTTTAATAAGAAACCAATATAATTCACTGCTCTAAGTAGCAGATTCACAAGCTTTCGATCGGGAAGGATTTCCGGCACACATTATGGACAACGACGCTCACATCCGCGCTTTTGTGCCCCTGCATCGCTTACCCAGAGCCGATCAGGACAAGGCCGTGCAACTGGCAGAGATCCGCAGTTATAGCCGCGGCCAGGTGGTGTACGCCCAGGGCCACGCGGACGATTTGGTCTACTACCTGCTGGCCGGCACGATTGAACTGGTTTACCACGGCAAAATCACGCGCACCTTGTCTGCGACTCACAAGGCTGCCTTGCGTCCACTCGATCCGCCCGGACGCAAGCGCTACAGCGTGCGTGTTGTGGATAACGCCAAGATTGTGGTCTTCCGGCGCGCCGCGCTCGACCGCCTCGTTGGCGAAGCCGAGAACGCCGATGAGGTGAACACTGAAGAACTCGAGGTCAGCGAAATCGCCACGGCACGCTCGTCCGACTGGATGATCCGCATGCTGCAATCGGAATTGTTCTCGGTGCTGCCGGCCACCAATATTCAGCGCATCTTCGCGCGCATGGAACAAGTGGAGCTCAAAGCCGATGCGGTGGTCATGCAACAAGGCTCCGCTGGCGATTATTACTATGTGATCGAGCGTGGCTACTGCGAGGTTTCGCGCTCTATCGCCGCCGGCCGTGGCCAGATCCATCTGGCCGATCTTGGCCCCGGCATGGCCTTTGGCGAAGAAGCGCTGATCGCCAATCGGCCACGCAATGCCACCGTCACGATGCTCTCCGATGGTCTGCTGATGCGCTTAGGAAAACATGACTTTTACGAACTGATCCTGTCGCAGGTGCTGCACCCGATATCCTACGACGCAGCGCGCGACCAGATTGGCGATGGTGGCGTGTGGTTGGACGTCAGATACCCGGAAGACCATGCCGCCGGCGCGCTGCTGGGCAGCGAAAATATCCCGGTCAATATGTTGCGCCTGCAGAGCAGCCGCCTGCGTAAAGACTTCCAGTATTTTGTGTGTGGCGACGACGTCGATCAGTGCGCTATCGGCGCGTTCCTGCTCGCCGAACGCGGCTTCGATGTCGCTTATCTCAATGAAACGCTAGCCACCGTCGGCGAGCGTTATCCCGATTTGATCACGCGTCCGCACTTGGCGCACGACGCTACCAATGTCACGGTCGTCAACTTCCCGGGTGCAGAAATGTTAAGGCCAGATGATGACCTGGACGACTCCAAGGACGGTCGCGACATCAACCCGATGGAAAATACTCTCAATAGAATCGCCGGGCTATCGACCTACGCGGAGGCTAACAAAGCGATGCATGACACCACCCCTACCGATCAATTCACGGATACGGCCACCGGTCGCACGCTTGCCGACATCATCGATGAACTCGAACAGGAACACGATGATCTGGCGCCACTGAAGGGCGCGCATGTCGCGCTATCGTCTATGGAAATGGATCGCGACCTGCCACCTGGCTCAGCGGCGCCCCCAGCCGTGCGTAATGAGGCCCCAAGCGACGCCATAAGTGTGCTGCTGGCTGAAATGGAAACGCGCCTGCGCAGCGAGGTGGCCAAGGCAGTGGATGCCAAATCGGCCCTGCTGGCGGTTGAATACCAGACCAAGCTCGCCCGCATGCACGAGCTGAACAACGAGGAGCTGCGCCAGAAGGAGATTCAGATCCGTGACCGTTATGTCGCGCAATACAGCGAAAAAGAACAGCTGGTACGCACTTACTACAAAAAACTCATTGCATTGGCTAACAAGATAAGCCGTCAGAAAGCCCAGTTGCAGGAGGCTAAGAAGCAGTTTGAGAGCAAACTTGCCTCGGCCAACCAGCTTTACCGCGAAGTAGAAGAAATGCGCAATCTACTCTCAGATCAGATCGTGTATATGGAAGAACAGGCCTTGGAAGATATCCCGCAGCTGCTCAATCTCTGAGCGTTATCCGCCCACCTGCGCGCCGACATTTTGTGTCGGCGCACCATCTCATCTTACCCACACTTCGACTCGCCACAGTTCAAACAGGTTTGGCAATTGTCGAGTGCGACCACCGCTTTAGCGAAACACTGGCTGCAATGCAAAGCGTCGCCGGGGATACCACTGTCGTCGTCCTGACTGGCAACGGGGCCAGGCTGGGGCCGCGCGCGGGCCGGGCCGAGAAGGCCAATGGAACGCAGGTGCGTTTCGATCACATCGCCAATCTCGGCGACTAACGAGGGGGCGTAGTGCCCGCCTTTTTTGAAGTAACCACCGCGTGGGTCAAACACACTGCGCATCTCATCAACCAGGAAGGTCACATCACCACCCTTACGAAATACCGCCGAGATAATTCGGGTCAATGCCACTATCCACTGGAAGTGATCCATATTTTTCGAATTGATGAAGATCTCGAAAGGTCGGCGCAGTTCATGGGGGGTGCCGGCATTGAGCACGATGTCATTAACGGTGACATACAAGGCATGGGCGGATAGTGGTGTTTTGAGTTTGTAAGTCGAACCGAGCAGCATCTCCGGGCGCTCGACTTTTTCATGCATATGGATGATTTGTGCGCTCGATTCTTCGACCGCATCGAGGTCGGAGAGTACCTCGACACCCGTAATGGCCTGTTCGATTTTTTTAGTCATCTGACGCTTTCCCGGCCCACGCAGGGCTCAATACACACCGTAGTAGCCTTCTTTGATCGCATCATACAAATTGGCGGCGGAATGCATCTCGCCTTCGTATTCGATCTCCTCATCACCGTGGGCATCCACCACACTGCCGTCAGCGAGGGTGAATCGATAACGTGTGCGCGCCAGATCAGCGTGTTTAACCAGCACCCCCTGGAACGCGCTCGGATTAAAGCGAAAAGTCGTACAACCCTTAAGTCCGCGTTCGTATGCCTCAAAGTAAAGACGCTTGAATGTATCGAAGTTTATGTCCGACGGCACATTGACGGTCTTGGAAATCGAAGAATCTATCCAGCGCTGGGCAGCGGCCTGCATGTCGAGGTGCTCAGACGGTTTGATGTCATCTGCCGTCACAAAACAATCTGGCAGGCGATCCGCGACATTAACCGCATCGGGCGCGGCCTGGGGATTAATCAAAGCACGCCACGCCAGCAGTTCGTAAGAACAGACCTCGACTTTTTCTTTCGTTTTACGTCCGGCCGTGATTACGTTACGCACATACCGATGGGCGAAGCTTGGCTCTATGCCGTTGCTCGCATTATTACCAAACGACAGCGCGATCGTGCCGGTCGGTGCGATCGAGCTGTGGTGGGTAAAACGCGCGCCCTCCTCAGCGAGCGCGCTCACGAGTGCCGGGTCGACTTCGGCCAACTGGCGCATGTAATTGCTGTAACGCGCAAACAGCACCCGGCCCTTCAACACATCACCGGCACGCACACCGTCGTGGCTCATTTCGGGACGCGCTGCCAACATCGCCGGCGTGACGGTAAAGTCCTCATTCATGATCGGCGCCGGTCCTTTTTCGCGTGCCAGCGCCAGACCCGCACGCCAGCCCGTTAAGGCCAGCTCACGACTGAGCGCGGCAGTGAATTCAACCGCCGCAGCGGAGCCATACCGCAAACCGAGCAAGGCCAGGCTCGAACCGAGGCCCAAAAAACCCATACCATGGCGACGCTTGCGCGCGATTTCATCGCGCTGTCGCGATAAGGGCAGACCGTGCACTTGCACGACGTTATCGAGCATACGCGTGAATACGCACACGACACGCCGATACGTGTCCCAATCAAACGTGGCATCGGGGGTACAGGGCGACCGCACAAAACAGGTGAGATTGATCGAACCCAGCAGGCAGGCTCCATAGGGTGGCAGGCCTTGTTCGCCACAGGGATTGGTGGCGCGAATGTTTTCGCAGAACCAGTTGTTGTTCATTTGGTTGTAACGGTCAATCAGGATAAAACCGGGTTCGGCGTAATCGTAGGTAGCAAGCATGATCGCTTCCCACAATTCCCGTGCTGGCAAACGACGGTAGATCTTGCACGCCACGCGTCCCTGCGCGTCGACGCGATAGCCATCGTGATGGGGCCAAGCGCGCCACACCACATGGGCGGGGTTGGTTTCATCGAGTTGCTCGACCTTAAATTCATGCTCCGTGGCGGGAAAAGCCAGGACCCATTCGTTGTCCGCGCGCACCGCTTCCATAAACTCGCGAGTCACCAGCAGCGATAGATTGAACTGTCGCAAGCGGCCGTCTTCGCGCTTGACGCGAATAAAATCCATGACGTCGGGGTGGCCGATGTCAAAGGTCGCCATCTGCGCACCGCGCCGGCCGCCAGCCGACGAAATGGTCAGGCACATACGATCGTAAACATCCATGAACGACAAAGGACCGGAGGTATAGGCACCGGCACCGGCGACAAACGCATCACGCGGTCGCAGAGTTGAAAATTCGTAACCAATGCCGCAGCCGGCTTTGAGTGTGAGCCCGGCTTCGTAGATTTTGGCGAGGATGTCCTCCATCGAATCGCGCACCGTACCCGACACGGTGCAGTTGATCGTCGAGGTCGAAGGTTTGTGCTCCGCCGCACCTGCATTAGCGAGGATACGGCCGGCCGGTAATGCACCACGGCGCAAAGCCCATAGGAATTCCTGTTGCCAATGTCGTACGTCGGCCGGGCTGTCCTCCACTGCGGCCAAAGCAATGGCGATACGCTCCAATGTAACGTCCGGAGTGGCGTCCAGCACCTGTCCATCGGCAGCGCGCAAGCGATATTTGCTGGCCCAAATATCGTGGGCAAGCGGTTGCAGGTCGAGATTCAGACGGTCGTCGGCGGCAGTGTTACGGGTGTGTTGCAGCATGGGCTGCGCGCTCCAGGACAAAACGGCTAGCTAGTGTACTCGCGTCCCTGCACAACAGTGCGGGGCCAGTCGACATCCCAGAGTACACTATCAAGGTCGAGCCGCCGCACGCCACTGCGCAAGTGCAGGGCCCTGATTCACCATCCTCACGACGATGTTTGCGCTATGACCTTGAGCCTCAACGATGTCCGCAGCGCGTTTAGCGCCACCACATTTGAGCGCGGCTTGCTGTATTTCAAAAAGCGCCATGTCACGCACCTCGCAACCGAGCAGATTGAAAATGAAATCGTCATTCAGGCCACCACTGCTGGCAGTGGCAATGCGATTTATGGGCAGACGGTATTATTGGAAGGCAGCGGAAGCTCGCTGGTCATTGATGGCGATTGCAGTTGTCCGGTCGGCTACAACTGCAAACATGTCGTCGCTGTGTGCCTGGCCTACATTGAAAAACCAGGCGCCGCGCCCGCTCCGCCACAATCACTTGCATCGTTTACCAGCTGGCTGCAACGCATGGCGGCCGCTGGCGTCGCAATAACAGCGCCGGATCAAGAATTGGTGGTCTATTTGCTGAGCGCCAATTCGTCACGGACCACCAATAACGGAATTGTGATTGAAACCCGCTTTGTAAAGACGCGAGCCAGTGGCGAACCCTACACCCGTGGCCGCACCGCTCATCTTGAGCGGCTGGGGCTCGGTGAATACGGCCTGCATAGCGCCACAAGTCTGGACCGTGATATCGCAGGACTGCTGTTAGCCGGAGGCGGCTATTGGCGCGGCCCGACGCTGGCGGGAAGGTCTGGTTATCACGCCATCGCGGCTTTGCTCGAAAGTGGCCGCTGTTTTTGGCAGGACAGCAGTAGCCCACCCCTCAGCGCCGGACCTTCACGCGAGCTGGAGCTGGCTTGGTTAAACACCGGCGCAGACGGCGCGCTCGCACTCACCAGCATTTTCAGCGGCAGCACGCTGCTGCTGGCCACTCACCCCCCGTTGTACCTCGACCCCGAGCAGCATCTGATCGGCGAGCTCGACAGCCAAGGGCTATCGGCGCTTCAGCTCGGTCTGCTTGCCGCGGCACCGCAGCTGACTGCGCAACATGCGCTGGGCGCGGCGCAAATCTTGACCAGCAATTTTCCGCAACTGGCAATGCCGCTGCCGGTGCA
>JAYUQF010000418.1:0-3337 GCA_043756885.1 Pseudomonadota bacterium | reverse complement strand
GGCGCTTGTAACAAAAGGTCTGTGCACAACGAATGAATAACAACGGGCGTGCCGCAAGCACCGAGCAGCGTCTGCGCGGCCTGTTATTGCAGGGGCTGGCCGGTGATGGCCGTGCGTATGAAAAATTCCTGCACGAGTTGAGCAGCTTTTTGCGCGCGTTCCTGCGCCGCCGTCTGCCAGGCTTGCCTGATGAGGTCGAAGACTTGCTGCAGGAGTCCCTGCTGGCGCTGCATAACCAGCGCCATACTTACGATTCCACACAACCGTTGACGGCTTGGGTACATGCAATTGCCAAATACAAACTCATTGATATGCTGCGCCGGCGCGCACTGCGTGAGCAGTTGCACGATCCGCTGCTCGATGACCTCGAGCTCTTCTCCAGCGCCGATCTCGATGCTGCTGAAGCGCAACGTGATCTCGCGCAGTTTCTCGATCAGCTACCGCGCCAGCAGCGCCTGCCGATAGTGCATACCAAGCTGCAGGGTTTATCGGTGGCCGAAGCAGCGGCGGCGAGTGGTATGTCGGAATCGGCTATCAAGGTCGGGGTGCATCGCGGGCTGAAAGCATTGGCGTTGTTACTGGGGGCAAAACATGAAGACTGAAGAATTTGTGGCGATGCTGGCACGCGGCAATGTGGAAGTGTCGCCGCGCACTATCGAACGACGCTTTGTGCTTGGTTTAGGTTTTGGCACCCTCGTTAGCGTCTTGTTGATGGTGAGCACGCTTGAGCTGCGTGTCGATCTATTCGCCGCCCTCGGCGCGCCGATGTTCTGGTTCAAGCTCGGCTTCGCGGCCAGTCTTATGTCAGCGAGTCTGATCGCAGCCTTGCGTCTGGGACGACCCGGTAAACCAGTGGGCCACCTAGCGGCAGGTCTTGTTATTCCGATCGCGGCGCTGTGGTTGCTGGCGCTGGCCACTGTGACCACCGCCGCGCCCGGTCAGCGTTTGTCCATGGTATTTGGCGCAACGTGGACGGCATGTCCCTGGTTGATCGCCATGCTGGCCGTGCCAGTATTCATTGGCAGTATGTGGTCGCTGGCCGGGCTCGCGCCCACCCGGCTACACACCGCGGGTGCGTGCGCCGGATTGTTATCCGGTGCAACTGCGGCGCTGGTTTATTCTTTACACTGCCCTGAAATGCAGGCGCCATTTCTGGCCGTCTGGTATGTGCTGGGTATCGCGCTGCCCACCGCGTTCGGCGCACTTTGGGGGCCGCGCTTATTGCGCTGGTAAGGATTGGGCTCAGCGCGCAGTGCAGGCGACGGCACGCGGGCGCTCTAGCGCGTGGACTCCAGCGGAAAACGGCGACTAATCCGCTACGGCGCTTTGTTCAACTTCTCGCATTTTTGCTGGTATCGGAGGTTGACGTTGAACAGGCCGAGCCAACCGCCGTCGAATCCGCTCGGATCCCTAGTCTGCGTCCAAGCCCAGGTCGGGCCAGGAAATTCAGCCAAGCGCAGCATTTAACCAAGCTTGCGTTGACACGTTTTTTTACGCGCCGTGTTGGAGCGCCGTGGGGTTAACGCAGCACGGTGGCAGTTGATTATTGCGCAGCGCCTCGATGTTGCTGGCCACCGCCTCGCCGATGCCACGCAGGCTGCGCGCGGTCGCGCCGCCAATATGCGGTGTGGCTATCACGTTGGCGCTCAATAGTGGGTCGTTGGGATCAAAGGGTTCCTGCCAAAATACATCCAGCCCGGCGCCCGCCAGCCGGCCGGCGCGCAGCGCGGCCAATAGTGCGTCGTAATCGATAACCGGACCGCGCGCGATATTCACTATAAAGGTGCCGGGCCGAAGCTGCGCCAACACCGTGGCGTCGACCAGGCCGATGTTCTCGGGTGATGCCGGTGCGGCCACTACTAAAAAATCTGCTTCGCCGAGCACACACATCATCTGCGACTGTGGCACGTGCAGATCGACTCTGACGCTGGTGTCGCGCGGTCGCGAACCGAGTGGGCCATGTCGTGAAATCGCGATAATGCGCACGCCGAATCCCGCCAGCCGCCGCGCGATTTCTTCACCAATGCCGCCATAACCGAGGATGACCACCGTACTGCGCCACAAACACTGACCCAGTGGCGAGCTGAATCTGGATTCCTGGAAGCGCTGAAAAGCCAACGGCATATTCCGCGACAACATCAGCATATGGGCGATAGCCAATTCGGCCACCGACTCGGCATTGCCGGTGCCGACGCTGGGTACGTTCGCAACCAGCACACCGGCCTGGGTCGCCGCCGGAATATCAACGATGTCCAAACCAACGCCGTACTGCTGTATCAAGCGCAGCTTGGGATAGTGCAAAACTTCCACCGGAATCGGCGTCACGATTGGCACCAATACGGCACAATCGGCGGCACGCTCGAGCAGATCACTGCGGTCGCACTCGACGATTTCATCGTGCGGAAGCAGCTCTTCGAGCACTTGCCGAATCTGGGTGAAACCCCGAACACAAAGCCCGATACGCATAGCAGTAATTACTCGCTGACAGCCTGCGGGCAGCGTATTTGATCTTCCATGACACGGCAAACCGCGAGTGGGCGCTTGTTATGTCGTGCAGGTGAGGACTATGCGAGCCGTTGGAGACTGAGACGTCTGAGCAGCTGCAGCTTAAGGCGCTACCGCCGAGACCTTGTGTGCTCTTTGCGCGCGCTCCCATGTCGAGGGTTGCGCCCACCATTGTGTGATGATCGGGTGCCCCCCGACATGTCGCGTGCTGGCATCACAACATCGATAGCCACAATGATGACCAGCGCCAGCACGATGGCCAACAACCAGCGGCCGCCACCTTCGGTGAATAACATCCAACGTAATAGACCCGGCTCAGCGCGTGGCACGCCCATCGCCGCTGCGCGTTCTAACAATAGCATCTCGATTTTGCCGGCCAACAGAAAGGGCGTGGTCAACGCGAGGGTCACTAACGCGCCTGGCACGCCGGCCAACATGGCCACCATGCGCCGCCGACAGTCGGGCTGTGGCCACGCCCCCAGCACCGTATACAACAGCACCACCGGCAGCAGTATGTGTTCGAGATGGATAGCCGCTTTGATCTGTGCGCCGTTGTAGATGCCCAGTGGGGCGAGTGCCTGTGCGCCATCGAATACCTGCGCGGTGATGCGCACCATGTCGCGAGAACCCGGCGCCCACGACAGTTGCGCTGTATAGGCTTCTGAGAGCGTGTCCGTGATCAACGCCAAGGGCATCAACAGCACATCAGCCACGGCGTGGCCGGTTAACTGGGCGACCACTAACGCGGATATGGCTGCAAGCGCGATGCGCAGTGCGATGTTAGCTGGCGACATGGGCATCGCGCGCCAGCAACCAGCGTGTCCAATACAGG
>JAYUQF010000417.1:0-3341 GCA_043756885.1 Pseudomonadota bacterium | reverse complement strand
GGCGCTGGCCTGAGCGACGATTTTCTCCCGTGTCAGCGCACCACCACCGCCTTTGATTAATTGGCGATGGCGGTTTGCTTCGTCTGCACCATCGACGTAAATGGGCAGGTCACCAACACCATTTAAGTCGAAAACCGGAATACCGTGGCCACGCAGGCGTGCGGCGCTCGGCTCGGAGCTCGCCACCGCGCCGTTGATGCGCGCTTTGCGCGTGGCAAGTAGGTCGATGAAATAGTTGGCGGTACTGCCCGTACCGACACCGACGATGTCATCGTCCATCACGTAGACCAGCGCTGCTTGCGCCGCGGCCCGCTTCTTGTCGTCGTGCCCCGCCATGAATGTTTCAACCTCGCGTAAAAATCGGCTTTAACAGGTGCAAATGTTATCTTAAGCCTATGCTCGACAACTATGTGAAGATGATCCTGCGCGCGCCGGTCTACGATGTCGCACGCGAAACCCCACTTGACCTGGCGCCTGCCATCTCCCGTCGCCTCGGTAATCGCGTGCATTTAAAACGCGAAGACATGCAGCCAGTGTTCTCCTACAAGATCCGCGGCGCCTACAACCTCATGGTTTCGCTAAGCAAGGAAGAACTCAGTCAAGGCGTGATTACCGCTTCGGCCGGTAATCATGCCCAGGGTGTCGCGCTGGCTGCCCAGGTGCTGGGCACGCGTGCGACCATCGTCATGCCCAAGACCACACCCGAAATAAAAATTGAATCGGTGCGCCGCTTAGGCGCGCACATTGTCCTGCATGGCAATACCTACGACGAAGCGAGCGAACATGCGCTCAAGCTCGCCGACAGCCGCGCGCAGACCTATGTCCCGCCCTTCGACCATCCACTGGTGATTGCCGGACAAGGCACGGTGGCAATGGAGATCCTGCGTCAACACCCGCACCGGCTTGCCGCGATTTTTGTGCCGGTTGGTGGCGGCGGTCTGATCGCCGGCGTGGCTGCCTATGTCAAAGCACTGGCCCCGGAAATTCTCATCATCGGTGTCGAAGCCGATGAAGCCGCGTGCATGAAGGCTGCCCTCGATGCCGGTGAACGGGTGGTGCTCGAACGCATCGGCATCTTTGCTGATGGTGCAGCTGTGCGGCAGGCCGGTGTAGAGACCTTTCGCATTGCGCGCGAGTTGGTCGATGAAGTGCTGACAGTCTCGGTCGACGAGATCTGTGCAGCGGTCAAAGACATCTTTGAGGATACACGCGCGATTGCCGAACCCGCCGGTGCGCTGGCCCTCGCGGGCCTCAAACAATACGTCAAGCGCGAGAGCATACGTGATCAGGATCTCGTCGCGATCCTCAGTGGAGCCAATGTCAATTTCGACCGGTTGCGCCATATTGCCGAGCTGGCCGAGCTCGGTGAGCAGCGCGAAGTACTGATCGGTGCGACCATTCCTGAGCGACCGGGCAGCTTTCGTGAGTTCTGCCATGCACTCGGGCCACGACTCATTACTGAATTCAACTATCGTTATGCCGATGACGCCCAGGCCACGGTATTTGCCGGCGTACAAGTTCGCGACCGTGACAGCGAGCGGCGGCTGTTGATCAACAATCTGCACGAGAAGGGTTATCAGCCCATCGATATGACCGACGACGATGTGGCCAAGATGCATGTGCGTTTCATGGTCGGCGGCCATGGCCGGGGGGTGGTCGACGAGCGTCTGCTGCGCTTTGAATTTCCAGAGCGGCCGGGCGCTCTGCTGCGCTTTTTGTCGCACATTGGTGAGCGCTGGAATATCAGCCTGTTCCATTACCGTAACCACGGCGCCGCATCGGGTCGGGTGTTGATGGGCATACAGGTGCCAGCTGCCGATTACGCGGACTTTGAGCGCGTCATCCGCGAGCTGGACATGGGTTTCGAAGACGAGACCGATAACCCGGCTTATCGGCTTTTTCTCAAATGACCCTGGCCCTGCGCGAAGCCTTGTGCGCGGCCAGTCGCAGCTTGCAGCGCGATGGCTTAAATTGCGGCACGGCGGGTAATTTAAGCGTGCGGTTTGCCGACGGTTTGTTAATCACCCCGAGCGGTGTCAAACCCGCGCAACTGACACCCGACGCGATTGTTGTTATGGCCCTCGATGGCACGCTCGCCGAGCCCCACCAACGACCATCCAGCGAATGGCGCTTTCATCGGGATATCTATGTGGCGCGCCCTGACGCCAGCGCCGTTGTGCACGTGCATTCGCCTAATGCCACCGCACTCGCCTGTCAGCGGCGCGATATCCCCGGCTTCCACTACATGATTGCCAAGGCCGGTGGCAGCTCCATCCGCTGCTCGGCGTACGCAACTTTTGGCACCCAGGCCTTATCGGACACCGCCTTGCTTGCCCTGCAAGACCGGCGCGCTTGTCTGCTCGCAAACCATGGCATGATAACGATCGGCGCCGATCTCGAACGCGCCATCGATCTCACAGTGGAGGTAGAAACGCTTGCGCAGCAATACGCGCTCGCGCTCATGAGCGGCACACCCGTGCTGCTGAGCAGCGAGGAAATGCGCGACGCCCTGGAACGATTCAAGACCTACGGAGCCAGCGATGGCCAACAACAAACCCAGCCCGGCGGCAGTTGAAGAATTTCGTCAACGGCCACTGTTTCATCTGGCCTTCCGTGTTGACGACCTGGAAACAACGCGCAGTTTCTACGTTGATGTCCTCGGCTGCCGCGTCGGGCGCAGTAGCGACAGTTGGATCGACTTCGATTTTTTTGGCTATCAGATCACCGCCCATCGTCTGGGCAAAGACGCGCCCGCGCCAAACAACGCCGTCGATGGCCACGACATTCCCATCCCGCATTTCGGTTTGATCATGAGCTGGGAAGATTGGCACCGTGCCGTTGATCACATGAACTACATCGGGGTGACGTTTCGTGTGCTGCCCCACATCCGCTTCAAGGATGCACCCGGTGAGCAGGCCACGTTTTTCCTTGAAGATCCGTCGGGCAACTGCCTGGAGTTCAAGGCCTTCAAGAATATCGCGGATGTGTTTGCGACCACCCGCTGAGTGTGGGTCGGGTCCTTAGCTTAGGGAAAACAATTCTCGTAGGCGTGCACCCGGATCGTCAGCTCGCATGAACGCCTCGCCCACCAGAAACGCATTGACGCCATGGGCGCGCAGACCTTGCACGTCTTCGACGGTATTGATGCCTGACTCGGTGACAACCAGGCGATCGTCGGGAATATCCTTCAGCAGCCCGACCGTCGTACTGAGATCGGTAACAAAACGTTTCAGATCGCGGTCGTTGATGCCGATCATGGGCGTGCGCAGACGCAGCGCACGTTCGAGTTCGGTGCGATCGTGGACTTCCGTCAACACATCCAAGCCCAGATCATGGGCCGT
>JAYUQF010000416.1:0-3345 GCA_043756885.1 Pseudomonadota bacterium | reverse complement strand
TACCCGATACCACTGTTGGGCGCCTGGGCGAGCAACGGCCCGGACGTCAGCGGCAGTGCAGCGGCCAAGACCAATACGATTTTGAAGTGGGGCTGCATCATAGAAGCTGATTCTGATCGCAATATCGCTGGTAAGGCCATGAGTGACAAACTGGGCGGAGCGAGCCAACACGCCATCGAACTAGCCCGTAAGCTCCCTGGCACGAGTTTAGCCTTCGCCGCGCGCTTTAAGATTCGCCAACCCAGGTTCGAAGTCCGCACCAGTCATTAAAATTATCCGTTCGCAGACTAGCGTAACGAAGGCATGGTCAAGTAATAATAATTTGCACACCGTGTTGACTTGGGTGCACTGCCAGCGAGCGCTATACCAGGTATACCCGATCTCAACACGGGACACGGCGGGTACTACGTCGTGGTAACGAGCACCGCCGATCATCTCGCCACTGCGTTCATCACAAACGACCCGCAACAACATTTGCCCGGCCGCCTGGCCGGCCAGCGCGGTGGCAATAGATTCCGGAACCTGTTCGGCCGTGGGCACCGAGGTCTACCACAGTTCCCATAACCGCCCGTCGCCGATAGCGGCGGTCAAACCAGCGGCAAAATCTTCAGTGAGAGGAACGAGGCGCAGACCGCGCCGCTCGAACTCAACGGGGACTATCTTTTTCACCAACACGCCCCTCGCAACGCCTGCCCTGCCTAGCACCGGCTGTTTATTGATAGCGGCGACCCGCCAGCTCCAACCATCCGTCGCGATGCTGACCGCGTGGATCATGATGGGTCCAATGCAGCACGCCACCGCGCTCGTTCCAGACGTAATCGCCGGCAAAGCGCAGCGAATCACCAGCTCGCAGTGCGTCCAGGCGCGGTGCAAGATCGATATTGTGTGCCACCAGCAGCGTGGCGCCGGACGCAAGCCTCAGCAGGAAGCGCTGATGGCGACTGCCGCGTTGATCGTCGGGCAGTAACTTGATGACGGTGCCCTCGCCGTGGATCGCGACGTTGCTCTGCTGCGCAGCAATCGCAGCCGCCACCGCGCGGTCGGCATTGCCGCTGGCACTCTGCGTAGTCGTCGGCGTTTGGAGAGGAAGGCGGTCCTGACCAAAAAAATAGGCCAACACCACCAGCACGGCGATGCTCAACAAGCGGCTGCCGAAGTTCTTGGGCGTCATAGGGGAGCGCTCCAGTCCGCGAGATGAGACGGTGATCCCCATCGCGTGCACGCGGCTCAGACCATAGCGCCCTACCGCGCGGCTGCCAAGCGCATAAAATGCATCTCGCGGCGGCACGCCTGCTCAGCAGCAGCTGAGCTCACCCGAGCTAAAGCGCTGGCATGGATAACGTTGCGCAGTAGCGGGGCAATCTGACTTTGCCCGCGCTGTCCACTGCACACCTCATAGTGCCCGACCTCGACTTGCATATGATGATGTAAGCGATTTGGAAACAGGCCCGCGCACAGGTCCTGCGCGGCCACGGTCGGGCCGACCGAGTAGATGTCATCACACTGCCCAGGACCGGTTATAACGCGGGGACCGCGAGGTGAGCATTTGGCACCACTGTCTGAGGACCTATCGAGGTTCCTATCTATTTGGCGTCCGGCTGCTAGCTGCGCACGGATCAACGCTGGCCGCATGGCTAGCGGCGGAGCACATAACTGGTGACGCCGCGGACACGCAGACCGGCTTTCAGTCCCGCAGGCTCTGCATAAACTCTGCAAGGTCATCGCGCAAGCCTTGTTCGGAGGCGTCGGTCAGATTCCTCTGTGCTTCACTGGCATAGCTCAAGGCTGCTGCGAAATCTCCCAGCTCCCGATACCGCTCCGCTATCGCAAGCTGTAGAGAAGGGTTGTAGTGCGGCAATTGAAGTTTCTGCGCAAGTTCGAGTGCTTCTTCGTATATGTCGACTGCTTCTTCATCAACGAGCGTAAAGTCGCCCAGCGATTCCAGCAGAAAAGGATGGACCGTGTTGTTTTTGCGAGCTTGTTCGCAAAGCAACTCCAATTGCGAATAGTGATAGGAATAGTCCTTGTCGTCGTCACTTTCTACCGCCACCGTCAGCGCAGCCGCCAGCGACAGGACACATTCGTATTGTTTTTGATCAATTTTCATTTCGGCACCATTGCGAGGAGCAGCACTCGCCACTCGGTGAAATAAATGATTGGATAAGCACCGGCAAACAGTTTGCGACACTGCCGGACCCATTTTATGGGTTGGTTCAAGGCGCGACGTCTGCGGAAAGAAATTTTGGTCTGCATCGAACAAGCGAGCTTCAAGGGTCTCGAAGAGCACGTCAACCCCGACGCTGACCTATGGCGACTTGCGCGAGCGCTCAAGTTCCGATTCCGCGTCTCCCAGCCCATTTAGAGAATCCTTAATGGAAAGGGCAGAGGCAATGCGATAGACGCCCAGGCGCTCGTCGCGAGCTTCTACAGCCGAGAAACGCCGAGTCTCTATGTCGTTAAGGCTCGAAATGACCTTGTCCCGGGCTGTGAAAGGTCGTACAAAAGCAGAGGGAAATGTAACAAGGCAACGCACTATCATGGAAGAAGACGCGAAATTGAGCAGACTTGGCGTCGCCGCAACGCTGCTGATTGAGTGCTCGGTGCCGTGCGCCGAACTGCAGCGCAACCACTGTGGAGGATGGGCAGCGTGTTGAGTTCGTCACCATGGTTCACTGTGGGAGTATTGGCACTGTGCCTAGTGGGAACAGCCTTACTCTATATCGCAAAAGACAGTTGGACACGGATGCTGGCTGTGTGGGGCTTCGTCCTGTACATCGGCTTGGGGACAGCTGGCCTGATTTATGCCAGCTCAGAACGCGGCGGCGATTTAGAGTCGTCATCCGGAGATACACCTCAGTCTGAGTGTACTGATACTGCACATCAAGTCATCGTTGGACTTTCGACCCACAATTTCATATCCGCTACCTTCCTCGGATTATTGGCGATGAAGAGGTCCAGCTCGAAGGGACTGCGACGACGAAGCAGGGACTCGGTGGGCTAAAGTTTTTGGCGACTTTCCCCCACTGAAAGTGATGTGGAATCAAAGTAAGCGGCTAAACGAGGCCGTAATCGCGTTAAGTCGGTTTACGCAGTAGCGAGATAAAAATCTGAGCGCAAAGGGTTTTCGCCGAAGGTGGGCTTCCAGCGGCGCGGGGTGCGCCTTGCGAGGCATAAATGTAAAACCCAGAAACGTGAACTGCACGGTTGGGTAATCGCCCCGTCGGTTGCTGTCTTTGCAGTAGACTGTCTGTGTCTTGTCCGGATGTAGCTCCAGGCCGCAGGCAGCAAAGCGCTCTGCAATCTGTTGCTTCACCCATTCTGCTTGCCGCTGCGAACGACAGTGCA
>JAYUQF010000415.1:0-3349 GCA_043756885.1 Pseudomonadota bacterium | reverse complement strand
ACTCTGTGGCGACGCCGTCAAAAACCGAGCAGGTTTGCATAGCGGTCGCGGTGAAAGCTGGCGTCGCCCAACCACTGCTGTGCAACCCGTGCGCGTTTGAGGAAAAAGCCGATTTCCTCCGCATCGGTCATGCCGATGCCACCATGCAACTGCACAGCTTCGGCGCTGATCAACTCCAGCATGTCACAGGCGCGGGCCTTGGCCAGGCTGCACAAAGCGGCGCTGTCCTGCGCGCCGCTGTCGAGCGCGTCGAGCGCAGCCAACACCGCCGAGCGAGTTAATTCCAGCTCGCAAAACATAAGCGCGGCGCGGTGCTTCAAAGCCTGGAACGAGCCGATAACAACACCAAACTGTTTCCGCAGTTTGAGATAAGCAACGGTGCGCTCGAAGGTTTCGGTGCCGGTGCCAAGCATCTCTGCGGCGAGTGCCGCGCGCGCGCCGTCCAGCACTTTGTCCAGCGGCGCGAAACCTGCGTCCAAGCTTCCCAGCAGCGCATCGGCGCTGAGTTCAACGTTGTCAAAACTGATCTGGGCGGCATTGCGGTTGTCGACCATGCGTGTGCGTGTGCACATCACCCCACGCGCTTGGGCGTCGACCAGAAACAAAGAGATCCCTTCGCGCGCATCACGCGCACCACTGCTGCGCGCCACGACGATCAGCTGCTGAGCGACGTGGCCGTCGACTACAAAGGTTTTGCAGCCGTTCAGCACCCAGCCTTGCCCGCGTTTGTCGAGCTTGGTTGTAATGCGGGTGGGGGCATGGCGCGGCGCTTCGTCGTGGGCCAGGGCAATTAACAAATCCCCCGAGACAATCGCGGGCAGCAGGACGGCCTTCAACGCTTCGCTTGCGGTGGCCAGCAGTAAAGGCGCGGCAATCAGGGCGGTAGAAGCCAAGGGCGAAGCTGCCAGTGTGCGGCCCGCTTCTTCCATTACCTGGCCTATGCCTTTGTAGCCGAAACCAGCGCCACCATGTTCTTCGGGGACTAAAATGCCGACCCAACCGAGGTTTGCCATCTCGCGCCACAGGGTCGTATCGAAGCCGTTGTTATCGTCGCGATCGCGCAGTTCACGCAGTTGTTTGACTGGCATGCGCTCTTTGAAAAATTCATGCGCGCCGTGTTTGAGGATGGTTTGTTCGTCGTTCAAAGTAAGATTCATGGTCGCTTCCTCAATCGGGCAGGCCGAGTACGCGCTTGGCAATCACGTTCAACTGCACTTCCGATGTGCCACCTTCGATGGAATTGCCCTTGGAGCGCAGCCAGGTGCGGCACAGGGTCAGTTCTTCGTCGCTGAAGCCCTCGCCCTGCCAGCCGAGCGCATTGGTGCCGGCGCATTTCAGAATCAATTCGAATTTGCGTTTGTTCTGTTCGGTGCCGAAGTATTTGAACATCGAAGAGACGCCGCCATTGGCCGCGCCGGCACTCGATTCCTGGGCTGCGCGCCGCAAGGTGAGTGCGAAGGCGCGATCATCCATGACGTGGCGCGCGACCGCATCGCGCAATACCGGATCACCGATGCGGCCATCATCATCGGCGAGGTAGCGTTTTGCCACCACGTCAACGTCTGGCACCACACCACCGATAGCGCGGCCAATTTCAGAAATCATGCCGCGTTCGTGTTGCAGGAGTTCCTTGGCAATTTCCCAGCCACCGTGCAGGCGACCGACAAGATTGGTTTTGGGCACCCGCACATTGGTCAAGAAGGTTTCGCAAAACACTGAAGCGCCGCTGATCAGCGCGATGGGGCGCGTTTCAACGCCGGCACTGGTCATATCGAAGAGCAGGAAACTGATACCACCGTGTTTGCTGCTGGTGTCGGTGCGCACCAGGCAAAAAATCCAATCGGCATAGTTGGCGTAGGACGTCCAGATTTTCTGACCGTTGACCAGCCAGTGATCACCCTGGTCTTCGGCGCGGGTGGCGAGGCTTGCGAGATCTGATCCCGCGCCCGGCTCGCTATAACCCTGACACCAGCGGATCTCGCCGCGTGCGATAGGTGGCAAATGGGCGAGCTTTTGTTCCTCGCTACCGTATTTCAGCAAAACCGGGCCCAGCATGCTGATGCCAAAACTGAACAAGGGTGGCCGGCAAGCCAGGCGCTGCATTTCTTCCTTGAGGACTTGCAACTGTTCATGGTCAAGACCGCCGCCGCCATAAGCCGTGGGCCAGCCCGGCACGGTCCAGCCGCGTGCAACAGCGCGCTCCAACCACAGTTTGGCGTCGGGGTTTTTGAATCGTGCAGTGCGACCGCCCCACACCCGCTCGTCCTCAGGCATCGGGCTGCGCATGGAATGCGGGCAGTTGGCTTCAAGCCAGGCACGGGATTCGCCACGGAAATCGTCGAGTGATGACAAGGGGTAGGCCTCACGGCTGTGGTTGAGAACAAGGGTGCCGGGCCAGTCTCGGCGCCGGGCAGACGATAGTGCCGCCCTGCGCGCCGGCATGCAATTCACGATGCCCCTATCGGGCAGTTTCCCTGCCCGGACAAACCGGACATCATCCGCTCCCGACAGCCGCGCGCCGCGCGGCGCGACACAACAAATCAGAGGTTACGACCATGCCCCACATCACGCGCAATGGCGTCAAAGTGTTCTACGAAAGCTTCGGTCAGGGAGCAACCACCCTGGTGTTCCTGCATCCCTGGACCACCAATCACTACATCTGGGCCTTCCAGGTTAACGAATTTGCGCGAAACTACCGTTGTCTGGTGGTCGACCATCGTGGCCACGGTCAGTCGGATAAACCCGCAACTGGTTATGGCATCAACGAAATGGCGGCCGACGTAGTCGCGATCCTGGACGATGCAAAAGTCAGTAAAGCGGTGCTGGTGGGTAACTCCATCGGTGGCATGATCGCCATGCAGACTGCGCTCGATGCACCCTCACGTGTACAGGCCTTGCTGATCCTTTCTAGCGGCACCAACTTCGGTGCCGGCGCGCCGCCGGAAATGGCCGAAGCCATGCAGAAAGATTGGCGCGGTGTGTTCTCCGGGATTATTTCCGCGTCGGTTTCGGCCAAGACCATGGCCGAGCGTCCGGAAATCCATGCTTTCATGGAAGGCTGTTACCGCAACGAGACCAACTTCAACGAGACGGTGTTTTTTGCCAGCGCGAGCGATCCCAATGGCGTTTTTGCCTGGAACATCTCGGACCAGCTAAAAAACATCAAGGCGCCGACTCAGATCATCGCCGGCAAGGAAGACGGCGCCACACCGGTCGCCATGAATCAGTTCCTGGCCGACAACATTCCGGGCGCCAAGATCAAGCTTTACGACGATGTAGGCCATTTCTGCCAGTTGGAGAAGCCCTCGGCTTTTAACGCTGATTTGCGCGAGTTCCTCGCGCGCGTCGC
>JAYUQF010000414.1:0-3358 GCA_043756885.1 Pseudomonadota bacterium | reverse complement strand
TCATGTGGCACGGCTATTCGCAACTGCAATCGCTGTGCGAAGGCCTCTCCCTCAGACACTGGATTTCGAATTAGCAATACTTATGGGTAAAGGGCAGGGCTAGCGCTCAACTTATGTTGCCGATTTACCGGACAGGTCTGTTATGAAAAATCCCTTTGATAACGACGAACGGTGTGCCTTTCGCGACAGCGTCGCACGGTTTGTCAGAAACGAAATCGAACCGCATGCCGATGCCTGGGACGAGGCCGGTACTTTTCCGTGGGCAGTGCATGAAAAGGCGTGTGCCCTGGGCCTGTTTGGTTTTGGTATCGACGAACAATACGGCGGGCTCGGTTTTGAAGATGCGTTCATGCGCGCGGCGTCGGCCGAAGAACTCGGGCGTGGTGGCATCGGCGGTGTGATTGCCGCGATTGGTTCGCGCGGCATCATGGTTGGCCTGGTGAATTGCCTGGCCAATGAAGACATCAAGCGCCGCGCGCTGCCGGAGATCCTGTCGGGTATGAAGGGCGGGGCGCTCGGTATCACTGAGCCCAGCGGTGGATCGGACGTGGCCAATCTGCAAACCCGCGCGCGACGCGAGGGTGATGAGTACATCATCAACGGCAGTAAAACCTTCATTACCGGCGGTATGAACGCCAGTTATTTTGCCATCGCTGCACGCACCGGCGAAGCCGGCGGCGGTGGCATCTCGCTGTTTTTTGTTGAAGCAAACATGCCGGGTTTTTCACGCACCGCCATCGAACGCAAGATGGGCTGGTGGGCCTCCGATACCGCGACGCTCTACTTCGACGAATGCCGCGTGCCGGTCGCCAATCTCATGGGCATAGAAAATCAGGGTTTTTTCGCGACGCTGAACAATTTTAATTTCGAACGCCTGTTCATGTGTGCGCAGATGCTCGGCATGGCACGCCGCTGCCTGGACGAGGGCGTGGTTTATGCGCAGCAGCGTAAAACCTTTGGCAAAGCGCTGATTAAACATCAGGTCATACGCCATAAGATTGCCGATATGTCCTCGCGCATCGACGCCATGGACGCCCTCATCAATCAGATCTGCTGGAACATCAATGCCGGTGACACACCGGTGGCCGCGATCAGTAAGGCCAAGGTGTTCTGTTCCACGGCCCTGGAGTTTTGTGCCAACGAGGCTATGCAGATCTTCGGCGGCGCTGGTTATCTGCGGGGTAATGCCGTGGAGCGCATCTATCGCGAGACCAAGGTCATGACTATCGGCGGTGGCTCGGCGGAGATCATGCGTGACCTCGCCATGCGGCAGATGGGTTTGTAGAGCGGCGTTAACCGAGAAAGCGCCGTACCACGGCGTTAAATTTGTCGGGGTTCTCCCAGAACATAAAATGACTGCCACCTTCATCGCGCCCGAAGATCGATAACTGGGCAGCGGGGATCTGGGCCGCGATCCAGGCCGCCGCCTGAGGCGGAAATATCGAGGCCAGCTCTCCACCAAAGACCAAGCACGGCAATCCGAGCGTGGGGATTACATGCTGGATCACATCGCGCCAATCCTGGGACGCGTGATCGATCAACAAGCGCGCGGCGTACTCGGCCGGGACCTTCAGAGACTCAGCGACGGCCATTGCAAAATCCTCATCACCCACCGCCGTACTGAAAAACGCACTGCGCAGGCCCTGCAGCGTTGCTTCGCGGTTGTTGGTTAAAGCTGCTGCAATCTCATAAAGCGAAGCAGGGGTAAAAGCGCAACCAGCATCTGCCAGCGCCGCGCCGCCCAGGCCGCGACCATTGGTCACGAGTGGTGCCTGATCGATGAAGATCAGTTTGGCCAGACGCTGTGCGCCAAACTGTTCGAGATAACTCCAGATCACCGATGAACCCATGGAATGGCCAGCCAGCGCAACATTGTGCAGGTCCAGGCGCGCCAGAAACTCATGCAGGTCTTGTGCAAGGCGCGCAACACGATAGCCATGCGCTGGCTTGGGCGATTCACCGTGACCGCGCATATCGACGGCGATCACGCGGTAATACGCGCTCAGCCCACGCAGCTGCTTGGCAAAACAGCGTGTGCTCTGGGACCAACCATGGATCAATACCAGTGGCTGGCCCTGGCCTTGTTCAACGTAGTGCAAATCGATCATTGTTCGGCTTCCTCTAACACTGGCTGCGGCTTACGAGTGTAGCGATTTTGAGTAGCCCGTCACTACCGCCCATGGTGGAACGGTTAATCAGTACACTGCAGCATCGGTCCGCAGGGGAGTGCAGTGATGAGTGCCACACGTAGCCTGGTGTTGGGAGGGAGCGCCTTCATCGGTCGCCATCTCGTAGAACAATTACTGGCGGTTAATCACGAAGTAACAATTTTGAACCGCGGCGCAAGCGCGGCGCCCGTCGGTGTGGAGCAGTTAGTGGCCGATCGCAAAGACAGCGCGGCCATGGCGCGTGTATTGGCGCGGCGCCAGTGGGACGCAGTTTACGATGTCAGCGCGTCGGTGATGGTGGCCAGTGTGGAGGACATCGGCGGCCTCATCGAAATGCTCGATGGAGCTTGTGGCATCTACGAATTTGTCAGCTCAATCGCCGCTTACCGTATGGGCCACGGTGCTTTCCCGTGGACCGAAGATTTACCGACTACGCGCTCGCGCGCCAGTAAATACGGTGGTCAGAAAGCCGCAGTCGAACAGTTGTTGGCAGAGCGTCGAGCGCGCACCGGTTTTGCTTACACCGTGGTGCGGCCAGCGGCAGTTTATGGCCCGCACAATAATATTCCTGACGGCGAAATGGCGATGTTTCTGCGCTTGGGTCAGGGCCGCCCGGCGTTGGTGCCCCACGATGGTCTGGTGTGTTTTCCCTATGGGCATGTAGAAGACCTGGCACGCGCCATGCTGCTGGCAGCAACAAACCCAGCGGCGGTCGGTGAGATCTTCAACATTTCAGCCGCGGCCGTGACGGCCAATTATTTTGTCGAAACGATCGCTGCCATCATGGGTGTCGAGGCGCAGATCATCACCGTGCCCGATGCGCTTGTCGCGCAACTGCGTGGCCCCTTGCCCTTCAATCATCGCTTTCAGAAACTACTGCACGCCGTGGTCAGTTGCGATAAAGCACGCCGGGTCTTGGGTTTTGAACCACGCTACAATTTCGAAGCGGGCCATCAACACACCTACGCATGGTTTTTGCAGCAGGGGCTGGACCGCATGGCCCAGCCCCTGAACGACCCGACCTGGAATATCTCCTGGGATTTTGAGCGCGAAGCGCAGCTGATTGAGACGCTAAGTGCGGCGACGAGTGCTTAGCGACCGCCGCAAAATAAAAGCTTGACTTTTTGCGTTCTGAGGATCCTCATCTGCAGATGATGAAAGAACGCAAGATTAAAGAATCGAAGATCCGT
>JAYUQF010000413.1:0-3361 GCA_043756885.1 Pseudomonadota bacterium | reverse complement strand
CTTGCATGTCTGCGCGGCTCATGGCATTGCGCTTGGCTTGGTTGTCGATGGCGACCAGGGCGACATGCGGAAGCGGGTAAGTCAGGGTAATGGACATTGCGGTTACTCTCGGACTGAAGAACAGGGGCTCGATGGTAGAGCCTGACGGCGCCGATCGAAACCCTCGATGGTGGTGGGTGAAGGGTCAGGCCGGGGCACCGGTCAAGAATGCGCTTGTTTCCAACGGCGGCTCGACACCCAACGCCGGGGACGCACGATTGCCACTGAGCCGTTATCCTAATCTGCACCTCTAACAAACAATGACCATGCACGACATCCGCCGCCGGGTGCTGACCGCGCTCGCCTTGAATCGCACACCGGGCTTGCATTTTTCGGGCAACTTTCTTGGCGTGCAATATCACGACATCACACCGCAAGACGTGACAGTAAGCCTCGACCACGGCGCCCATTGCGAGGACCTTGAAGGTCACACCAACCTCGCGGTGGTGGCCTTGCTGGCCGATGTCGCGGCAGCAAGCGTGGTGCGTGCCAACCTCACGCCGGCACAGCGACTGGCGACTGTCAGTCTGCATTTGCAGTTCACCGGCGCACCGTTGAGCGGGCCGCTTGTCGCGCGCAGCGAGTTTGAAAGTTTTTTCAACGGTGCGCGTGGGCGCCAGGGTTTAAGTCGCGTGAGTCTCGACGCGGGCGGCCAACGGGCGCTGTTTGGCAGTGGCGCTTTCATGGTTTTAAATCCGCCGCCTCGTGTGACCATGCATCCGATTACCAGCGCGGTTCACGCGGGCGTTTTGCCACTCACCGAGCATGAGCTGACCGCGGCCGAGCGAGCGCTGCTCGTGCGCAGCGAAGCGGCGTTAGCTAAAAGTGGCTCAGCACGCGGCTTCCTGCGCGAGCTGTGGGCAATGCAGCCGCAGGTCACTGCCAGCGGCGCTCAATGCCGGGTCGATAATGGCCCGCATATTGGCAATCGTGTTGGACATATGCAGGGCGGGCTACAAATCGGCTTGGCGGCGATCACCGCATCGGCGGTACTGCCAGCGCACTGGTTGTTATCGGCCATCTCTGCCTGGTTTATCAGTCCCGGTGAAGGGCGCTCGCTGCGCGCCACCTCGCGGGTTGTGCATCATGGTGGCCACACCGCAGTGGTGCGTACCGTCATCAGCGGCAAAGGGCGCAGACGTGTGCTGGAGGCGGTGACCACCCACGTCTGCGGGTCCTAAGCACCTAGCGGCTGAGCAGATTGGCCACTACGCCGATCAAACCGCCAAAGACACCGCCCCACACCACCAGCCAGCCAAGATGTTTGCGGATCATGTCCTCGATGATGGTTTTGACCATCTGGGGTGTGAGCTCGGCGAGTCGCGTGTCGATGATCTTTTCGACCTGGGTAATGAGCGCGCTAGTGAAATCTTCACCTTCACCGACTGCCGCCGGGCTGCTCGCCAGTTCTGTAACCACACCCTTCAGCTTGACGATGATCGGCTCTTTCAATGGTTCGAGGGCCGCGCGGCCACCGACCATCTTGAGCATATTGCCCATGGGCGATTCAACGATGGCTTCGATCAGGTGCTCAAACACACGATCAAAATCGATACGTTGGGTCAAACTCTCGGTTGCATCCGCCGCATTGGCCTGAAAAAAACGTTCGATATGGGTGCGCGTGAAAAACTCGCTCACGATCAGTTGTTTGATGCCACCTTTGAATTCTTCGAAGCGACTGGGGATCACACCCGAGCCATAAAGATAAGGCACCTTCTCAAACAACATATAGATGGCGAGCCAATTGGTGATCGCACCCGACAAAGCAAAAATGCCGGTATCAAACACCATGCTCGCAAATGGGCCCGACATGAAATAGCCGATGACGGTGATCAGCAGAGCAATGAGATTGGTAACGGAACTCATATTCATAGCGCAGCGTGTCCAAGATGACGCGCCGGCATTGTGCGCGAAGGTGGGCGTTAAGCTCAACGTGCGACTTAAATCTGTTCGCCCCGCCAATGCTGGGGACGCATGCGCACAAACAGATTGCTGGCGACGCCGGCGGGGCCATCGAGCGACGCAATATACGTCTGCGCTTCGGCGCCACTCAAATAGCGTTTGATCAAGGGTATCAATTCCTGCTCCCAATCGATGGGTGCCATGCTTGTCACTGGCCCCGCTACGCTGACGTACCGATAGGGTCGCACCTCATCGTGTACACACAGGGAAAAGCAGCCGGCTACGGCCAGCGCCCGCGCTTTAGGCGTGCCGGCTTCCATCCACAGACCCACTTCGCCGCCCGCTGTGTAGGCATACCAGATCGGCACGCTGAGTGGCGCGCGTGTTTTACGGGCAATACTGACCACCGCCACACGCGGCGCGGCGAGGAAGGCTTCGCGCTCGGCGGCACTGAAAACGTGGGACATGGACTTCTCTCATCGATGCAGGGCTTGCAGGCTCGCATAAGCTGCGCGCGCCTATCAAGGCGTTTGCACCAGTCTTGGCTGGCCCATGACACACGCCACAAGTTGCGCCCTCGCCCCGGCTATAATATTGAGCGGCGATTTGCGCCGAGATGAGGATAACCACGTGCATACCCCAACTTTGCGCTACTGCGCCGTGCTGACGCTGGGTGTTGTTTGCATCTTGCTGGCGGCCTGCGCCTTGCAGCCTCAGGTACTGCCGATCACCCCGCAACTGGATGTCAGTCAGGCGCCACATCGTGGCGATGGGCGCAGCATAGCGCTCGATACCATCGACGGCCGACCCAACAACGTGGTTGGCTATCGCGACCCCAATGACACTCAATCCACCATTACGACAGCCCCCGAGACCATGCGCGTCATCAAGCGTGAGGTGGAAGGGGCTTATACCGAACTTGGCTTTCGTGTTGTGCCACAGGGTGAACAAGCCGATATCACCCTGGAGCTGAGGCTGACTGAACTTGGTTACACGCGCCAAAGCAATAATGTCGTTAATAACAACGTTCATACCGGCGCGACTATCGAAGCGACCAGTGTTATGCACGGCAAAACCGTGACTGGCACCTATCGTGATAGCCAGGGCAAACAATCGGTCCTCAAGCCAAACCTCGCAGACAATGCGGCATTGATGAACAAACATCTCGCCGCCGCGCTGTCGCGCATGGTGGCCGATCCGCGTCTGACGACTGAATAAGGCGCAATGCTTGCTGGGCTACGCTTCGGGAGAGCGAAGTCCAAAATCGCTTACCCAGCATGAACGATCACGGCGGGATCTCTCCCGCCCGGCGTCCCATCTCCCACGACCAGCGCACTTCTTCTTCCTTGAAAAACAACGCTTCCCCATCGCTGCGTGGTAGCTGGCCGCGCAGCACCGTGTAACGTTTGCCCAGATCATC
>JAYUQF010000412.1:0-9341 GCA_043756885.1 Pseudomonadota bacterium | reverse complement strand
GTAGCGTTTTTTGTATGCAGCAGTCATGACCCAGCCCCCTCAATCCAGCAGTTCGATACGACCGATATCCTGGTCGCGACAATTCAAACGCACACGCTTGCCATTCAAGGCCTGTGTTACAGCCGCGAAATGCGCGGCGTTTTCACCGCCGGTGACATAACGCGACTCGCTGCCACACAGATAGGTGGTCATTACGCAGGGGATCTGAAATTCCCGCGAGAGTATGCCGAGATGGGATTCCGGTGCGCCCGAGAGCGTCATCACCCCGATGGCACCCATGCTGAGCGCCGGCGCGAGAAAAGTGGTGGTGCCACCCTGGGCAAGCAGAATGTGTTTGCCCAGGTTGCCACTTTTTAGCAAAGCGATAACCGCTTTGGGGTCGGGCAGAAACAAGATCGTGCCCTCGGGCGCTTTGTCGGTTTCAAAGCAATTAAAGCCTTCGGCAATTATCGTCATGAGTCTCTCTTCTCCCCGTTTATTTTTTTAAAACCAACTCAGTTGATCCAGTCCAGCAACTGCTGCGGCTGGCTTGCGACCTGGGTGGCCCCGGCCGCGATTAATTTCTGGCGGTCGTGCATGCCCCAGTCCACGCCAAATGCTTGAATGCCGCTGGCGAGCGCTTCGCCGACGTCACCGGCGGTATCGGTGATCAACACCACCCGATCGGCCTCGAAGGGCCGGCCGAGCCCAGAGTCGGACCAGCGTCCAGCCAGGAAGTCAGCAATCGCGCCGGACTTGCTCGGCTGCGTATCACCGGCATAAATATGCGCAAAATGCGCAGCTACGCCGCCGGCCGACAACAGGCGGCCGATAGTCTCATGCATATTGCTCGACACGATGGCCAGCGTGTGATCGGCAGCGAGCGTACGCACCACCTGCGTAATGCCCTCAATAAAAGGCGGCGCGTAGTGGTCACGGATCAGGCCCATAAAATGCTGTGCCGCTGCAGTGGCTTTTTCATGGTCGCCACAATGGGCAGCCAGCGCTTCGAAAAAATTATTTTCGAATAAGCCAAAAAACTGCTCGCGAGTGTCGATGCCGAGGGCAAACTCACGGCTGGTGCGCTCAAACCACGGCCACGACGCACTGCGCGTGTCGACCAGCGTGCCATCGAGATCAAACAACACCGCATCAAATGCGCTCACGCCGTGGCGGCAGCGCGCTCGGTGTTCAGGCGATTGAGTTGTGGCAACTCAAAAAAATCCTGTATCTCGCCATAGGCTTTGCGGCCCTGAAATTGCCATTCGGCGAGGGCGTTAAACGACACCATATTGGGCCAGCACTGCCACGGGAAACTGGTGAGTGCACGGCCTTGCAAGGCGTAGCTGCGACCTTGTGCATCGGCGAATGACAGCTCGACGGTATCGGGAAAGCGGTCAACACGCCGGATCACGGTGCCGGTGCCGCTGGCCAGGCCGCGTAGTTCACCGTCTTCGACCACATACCCATGGGCCAGACTCAGCTTGCTGTCGTCAACGGTGGCGTCAAAACCCATGATGGCGTGCAGGGCGGTTTTTTTGTCGACATGGGCGTGCAACCAGCTCATGTTGGGTTTGCCGCGTTCCGGGCGTGGGCCCCAGGAATGATCCATGGTCGAAACGCAGTCGATGGCATAACGTTTACCACGCACCCGCACTTCGCCCTCAAAGTGTCCGGTCTGATCAAAATGACCGTTATAAGCGGTGCCCCAAGCAAACTTGCCGGCATCGGTACCCGATGCACACATCGGGTCGAGTGATGGATCGTGGATGTCGAAGGGCACCATGATGGCGGTATAACGCACATCAATCACGGTGCCTTCCCGATCATCGTAACGAATAGTCCAGTCACGATTGGGTTTGGTACAGACGATGTGCAGTGAATTGGCTAAACGATAGTCGAGCAGTGTGCGCGGTTCAGGGATCGGCAAATGTGCACGATAGTCACAGAAGTCGGCGCCCCAGGGGGTCAAGGCACGCTGTGAGTTGATGCATACCGACGAACTGACCGTGCCGAGATTGGGCCTGAATAAGGCGTAAACGCCAATGTTGAGATGGGCATCGGCGTTATAAAAGCCGAAAAAATTGGTTTCGGCCCAATCGAGTTGATCGGCGGCGCTGGCATGGAATTGTGCATCTCGATCGTCGAGCATCAGAGGACTCCCATTGGATTTGATTAAAGCGGCACGGAGCATGCGGTGCGCCGCGCATCCGCGTCAACCGACCGATAAACGGCGTCGTCATTCCTCATCGTGGCCTGCGTTCGCAGTGAGGATCTGTGTGTGGTTTGGGTTGTGACGCGGGCGTCGCACCCGTGCTCGTTGGCGAAGTACCGTGTTGCGGCGCACTCTATCAAAAGACTGTATTGAGACCTGATCCATGCGGTTGTGGACTGCAGGCCGAGGCCGTTCCCCTGCATCGCCCCACTAGACAGTGAGTGTTATCGCGCCAAGCGGATAACACAGTTCGGCAGCTACGCATTGCCGCGCAAGCGTGCGAAGGTCTGGGCCAGTGTCATCACCCGCGTGATGTAATCGCGCGGATCGTGACTGCCGCAGCGTTGAGCCGGTCGTAACTGCAAGCCGCGTGCGGCATATCGCGCCGCGGCGCCCGCGCCGCACAGGTGGGTGATGATGGCGAGTTCCTGCTGGTGGCGCAGGCTGGCCTGACGAATGCCTTTGCGCGCTAGAATCTCCCGCACACGCCGATCAAGATTCGACGAGGCCAGTTCCACCGCATGGGACGGGATGACGCGCGCATACAGTTTATTGAACCAGCAACTGTGCCAGTCGTACCACGGACCGTCGGCAATCACACGGTGATTACGGATGCAGTAGTGCCGCGCTTCGTCGAAGGTGCCGTCGGTGAACTGATACATGCCCACTGCGCTTGAGGCCGGCCGGTAAATTTCGAAAAAATTGCTGGTCGCCGACCATCGCCAATAGGTGCGAGCCAACGGGTTGCCGGAAGCTTCCTGCTGCGCCAAAGCCGCCAGCAGCTCGGGAGTCATGATGGGTGTTGCATGGGAAACAAACAGCGCGCCGTAATTGCGCCAGGTCTGACTCGGTGTTTTGTACCAGTCGTCGCTGACCGGGAAGAACAATTCCGACGGTTTACGCGCCACTTGATAGACCCAATTCACAGTGGGCACCAGCACCACAACCAGCACGACGCCAACAAAAAGGTAGACGAAGCCCGGTATGCGCAGCAGCCAGCGTAGCCGTGCAGACGTGCGCGCGCGCAGCGGCAGGCGGGATGTGGCGGTCTCATCGAGGCGGTGTCGGCGTGATTTTTTCGCGCCGGCCGCCAGGCGCGCCGTGGCGGACTTGGGCGCCGATGTAACGGTCTTTTTGCCCTTTGGTTTTTTGCGTGTATGGGTTCTGGCACGCGCGGCCGCACCGCTCGGCTTGCCCGTGGTTTGGGGCGGCGGACGTCGGACTGGTTTTGGCGCGCTGGGTGGTCGTGACATGGTGGCAGAGTAGCCAATCCTGCAGGTCTGACCCTAGTAGTTTGGCCCAGCCACGCCGGGGCGGCGCCTCACGCCGATGCTGGTGACCCCTGTAAAGGCGCGGATGTGTACGCCTCGTGGTGGGCGGGTGGCGCAAGTTGAGTCACCCGCTGCCGCTATCCCCATCTCAGCCGCGCGGCCTTACTGAGTATCAGCCTCCAGCTTGAGCGCAGCCTGCCCAGCGGGAAAAGTGCCGCCCATCCTGTCATGTTCAAGCCCAACGTGATGGCGGCCAGACAAACGCCACAAACAGTCGTCTGTTGAGAATAGCGATGATGCCGACTCCGGAAATCTTGCGACGTCACGGCCTGTCGGGCGCTATTGCGTGTCTGCTGCTGGCGACCCTGGTATGGGGCCATGTCGCGCTCGATGCCTATTACGCGCGACGGCTGCAAGCCGATCGCGAACACTTGCGCAACCAGATCCAAACTGAAGACTTGCGCAGCAAGCAAACCGACATCGAACAAAGCTTCAAGCTGATCTACGAATCCCTGCGTACCATTTCCCTTTTTCCAGGGGTGCGCCTGATCAGTGGTGGCAATCGCGTATCCGACGATGAAGATGTGGTGGCGAGCAAGCGCTTCTCCAGCGATGCCCGGCAAACTGTCCAGCAGCTCTATAACAATCTCGCCAGTAATGTTTCGATATCGGAGATCTACGCCGTCGTCGATGGCTTTGACGCCACTCGTGGCGAAGTGCCGTTTTTTATGTACGACTCACTCGCCTTAGGAAATGCCAGTACGGGCAACCAAGTTCCAGGCCACGACGCGGATGCCCCGCAAGCGTCGGAAGAGGCCGAGTATGCCTACTATCCGCAACAGATAGCGTTTCTGAAGCAGCGCTACCCACAATTCGCATTCAACACCCTGGCGGACATTCCGGCGGTTTTTTCCCCCGCCATGCCTACCTGTGACAATAGCCAATACAGCTCGCGCAGCAAGGGTGATGCGCGCGACACGTTCGGTATTCTTTATTCAGTGCCCTTCTATAACGAGCTTGATGGGCACTTCCGCGGCGTCATCTCGGCGGTGTTGCGCATGAATGTGTTGGAAGCGCGTCTGCTGGGTGTGCCCTTCGTGCCAGTCACCGCTGCCGAACGCCACCGCGCCACCGAGATGCGCTCGCCCCTGCCTGCTACACCCAGCGCGTTTGTGCTGTTAAACGACAAATACAATATTGCCATCGCCGACCGCCGTGCGCCCAATCTCATAAAAACGGTACGCGAGGGCATCACCAACACCAGCCCCGACATCTTGAGTGTAGCGCTCGCCGTTGCGGGCGATAGTGAGTGGCGGCTGGCCTATTGGATTTCACCCGCGGCCTACGCCCGCGCCGAGCGCACGACCGCCAACGAGGCGCGCTGGGTGGGCGGTGTATTTATCGGCACCGGTGTTTTGCTGTTTATTTGCTGGGGGCTCTTGGTGGTCTTCCGACACCAGCAGCAGGCCAACCAGATTAACGGCTTGGTGAGCTTCATCGCCGCTTTGGCCAGCGGTCAGGCGGATCTCACTCAGCGTCTCGATGTTGCCGCCATGAAGCCCGCGATCGAACCCATCGCACTTAACATCAATACCTTTGTCGCGCGCCTGCAAAGCGCACTCGGCCGCGTGACGGATTCGTTTGACCATACCCAGCTGCTCGCGCGCGTGGTGAGGCATGTGGCCGATAATATGGGGCGTTCGGCAGACGCGCAGATGGTGGTCACCGAGCAATCCAGTACGCTGACCGAGCAGGCCCGCGCGGCAGTGCATCGTGCCGATGCCCTCATGGTCGAGAGCCGTCTGACCATGCAGACCAATTCTCAGACCTTCGAACGTATGACCACCGAAATGCTGGCGATAGCAGGCCACATCGATAACGTGGTGCACGCGGAACTAAACATCGCCGAAAAAGTTCAGCAACTGGTCCAGCAGAGCACCGCGATCACCGGTATCTTGAAAATCATTCACGAAATTGCCGAACAAACAAACCTGCTGGCTTTGAACGCCGCGATTGAAGCGGCCCGCGCCGGTGAGAGCGGTCGTGGTTTTGCAGTCGTGGCGGGCGAAGTACGCCTGTTGGCACAACGTACCCAGCTCAGTCTGGGAGAGATCAACGGTCGCATCGTGACCATTGTTGATAGCGTGACGGCGGTTGATGGTGATGTGCAGATTAATACCCGCACCATTGACGAACTAGCGCAACATGCCGAAGGCATTCGCTCCCAGATCGGCGACACTCAACATTCTACGGACAGCGCGATTATCGCGGTACAAAAATCCGAACAGGAAATGCAGACCACACGGGATCTGCTGGCGGTGCTGGTTGACGGTGTTCAACAAGCGCTGAGCACAGCAAGTGGCAACCGTAGAATGGCTGCGCAACTAGAAACCGTTGCGCATGAACTGTCTGGTGCTACCAACGCGCTGTCGAGTGATCTGGCGCAGTTCAAGATTTGAGCGAGGCGGCCAAGGTTATGACCCGGTACTGCGATCACTGCGCACCTTCGCGCCATTTTATCTCGAGCGCCGTCGCCTCGCCCATCACAACGTCCTTGAGTTTTAGCGCCTCGCTGAACGTTGCTGCGCCGGTGGCCATGCGTCCCGCCATGATCTCGGCGCGCAGCTGCGGGTAGCGCGGTCGTTGTTCGGGATCGGCATAACCCGACGGGTAGAGTGGTTGATTGTTAGTCGGGTCGTATTTATCAGTCGCTCCAACGGTATGCAGTAGTTCATGGGCGATGATGACATGGTTCTGCTGCTTCATTTTATTATCAGCAAATGCATTGACGACCCCAATCAATCCTTTCTGCAGACCCAATGAATGGGCCAGCGTCGGGCTGCGTTCGGGATCAAAAAACAGCACATAAATCTGCACATCCTGAAGATAGGGGTAATTGTTATTGCGACTCGCCCAATAACGTAATTTAAGACTCCACAGCGCTATCGAAAGCCCGGACCCGCCGGGTGGTGGCAACGGTGGCAGCGCGTTGATTTGCCCGGCAAATACCATATCGACCGGCATGCTTAAGCCCAGCTCGTAGCGTTTAGCTTCACGCGCGAAGAAATTTTCTATATCGGAAAAATAGGCCTCGATAGCTTCGCTATCTTTGGTTTTCAGCTTATCGATATAGTCCTGACTCACCGTGCTGCCGTCGCCGTTGATGACATGGATGACAACTTTGAGTGGTTTGTCCCACGCGGTTGTGCGCGCTTTGGCCAACCAAGCGCCAAACGCCACGTTCAGAAAAATGAAACAGAGCACCGCGATCCGCAGTTTCTTGAACATTACCGTGTCCTGATAGTGTGCCCATGACGCGGGCAACACTTTGTCATGTTGCTCATGCGTCCATCGCCGCTGGCGTCTCGATGCGAGAAACACTTACGGCATTGTTAGCGCTGTCGCTGCGTTTACCAGTGATCCCTCAAAGCAGCAGTGCGGCGGTGATCGAACAGGCGTGCTGCCTTCATCCTTGTCAATGAAACCGGGAATGTGTCATCACACGCGCGGCGGCGAATCCGGTGGGGCTGCGTCGGGGTCACGCTTCACCACGCTGATGCCGCCGTTGGTCTCCAACATGGCGCATCGCACTTCGTTCACGGACGTACAGCCAGCCTGACGCAGCGCCGCCTGCAATTCGTGATGGGTAAGCTGCGCGCTTGCCAGTACGTCCTCGAACAATTGTCCGTTGTGAACGAGCAGCTGTGGGCGGCCCTCGACCAGCGCTTCGAGCTTTTTGCTGCGCAAGGTAATTAAGCCCAACACAAAATTCAGCGCCACCAGGGCCGCGGCTGACACCAGGCCGCCGACCAGCGAGGTGTCGCCGCCGTTCATGGAATTCTGGACGGCGTTAGACAACACGAGCAGCAGCACCAGATCAAACGGTGACATCTGCCCGACCTGGCGCTTGCCAGTCACGCGCAACAGCACCAGCAGGAACAGATACACGGCCACGCCGCGCACGATGAATTCCCAATAGGGGAGAGCGGGATGCCACATGGGAAACTCCGATTTGAGACGAAGCGCAGTCTGGCCCAATTGACTGCGTGCGGATACGCCTTTGCAGGGGTGAATCTATGCGCACATAACCGGCCGCGCTTCGATTCGAATTGATGTGCCCGACCGCTGTGAATGATTGCAGACACGCCGCTCGCAATGACCGAATTCGACATGCCGGTGCGCGGCCCTCCAATCAACCGCGTTTCTCGTATCGTCAGTGGCGTGGTCAGACGTTGGGCGACCCGTGCGTGCCCCACCGCACGGTGGATGAATCAAAATCTCGTCATCCTGAGTTCTCACGGAAGCTACGAAAAATAGTTCGGTCTACACTGGGCTTGCTCGTCCTCCTGACAACCGAGCGTGAGTTTTTCGGGCTCCGGTAGACCTCCACAGGCCCATCCATCAAACCCGAGAGGATAAATGCATGAAACAAACTATGCCTGCTGCAGCAGCGCTGGTTCTCATTGTCGCTTCAGCTAGCGCTAACGCGGCTGTGTATGAAGCGAGCTTCGAGAATAATCTAGGTGCACAAACAATTGCCAATTCTATAACCCCTGTAGACACTCTCGTCATGAGCGGACTGCTCACTTCGGGTGCGGGTTCGGTAATCAACTCGACAACGTTTACCACCGGCGTCGGCGTTCAGACAGTGTCACTCGATGCCGTGTGGCGCTCGGGTGCTGCAGGCGACACGCTACGTCTGGTAGGTGTGAATATCGATTTGCTTGATTCAAGCAGTGCGGTCGTTGCATCTGATGCCTTCATCGGCGTCCTTAATGGCTTTGCCCACTCGTCAGTAGATTTTGGCGGACTTATCGCTGGCAGTGTTTACACCATTCGGTTATCAGGCACTAACACGAATGTCGGCCAATATCTGGTCGATGCGTCATTTGCTTCAGTGCCATTGCCTGCCACGGTTTCGATGTTGATCCCAGCACTCATTGGTCTAGGGGCGTTAAGTCGGCGTCGATCCCTTCGCGCTTAAAGTACACGACTGCCTGGCTCGTCGTTGCCCGCTTACGAGCGGGTAACGGTACCTGAGTTCTAGGCCGGTGGTACCACCTGACGTGACGTGACCGCACATCACCGCCGCGGTCGTGAATGGGTGTCTGCGTGAACTGCCTGCATGGAACGCTCGCTGACAAAGGATCGGGACTTAAGTCGCGACGTTGCGGTCAATAAACGTGGATTCGGTATTGTCGTCCGAGTTCCGCGCATTATGCGATTGATCATCGTTCTTCTCCTGACACCAGCAGGTCGGGTTAGGCGCGTAGTTCGTCACGCCGCTCTGACAATTCTTCGCCAAGCGCAACCCTGGCGGCTTCAGCGTCTAACACGAGGATTTTCAGACCGACAGTATCAGAGCGGGTTGAAGGTTTTCAAATAGTTATCGGGGCGCCCGTTGCTGGAATTGCGCGAGGATGCAGGACTATGCAGGGTCGAATCACGCAAAAGTTCCGCGAGAAGTTGGGCTGGGAGTGGGAGCCCAAATTGCAATCGATGAACACCTTGGTGTTCATCATTCCAGGGAGCTTCGTGAAGAACAGCGACGAGCGATTGGTGGTGCTGAACCGGATTGCGATGTTAGTGCAGTCCACGCGCAGCAAGCATGCCACCCATGTGTTCTGTAACCAGGGCAAGCCGGTGCTGCGGATGTTGAATGGGGCTTGGTTGCGAGCGAGGAGTGCAGTGGGATTGCCGCAGGTCCGGGTGCATGATTTGAAGCACACCTTTAGACGGCGCGTAAGCGCGGCCGGTGTGAGCTTCGGAGACCGGCAGGAACTGCTAAGGGCTCGCGCCGGACGCAACACCACGCAATACACAGCGCTCGATCTTTCTCATTCGAGCTTTCTCATTTGATTGAAGCGGCCAACAGT
>JAYUQF010000411.1:0-3366 GCA_043756885.1 Pseudomonadota bacterium | reverse complement strand
GCCATGATGAACCAGCCGACCAACTTGGGGCCGACACCGTAACTCGCCAACACCAGCGGCGTGCCGGCCAGGAACACGTAAAAAGAACCGGTGCACATCGACAGGATCACCGCATAACCCAGGAACACCGGCTTGCGTACCAGCTCGCGGTAAGCGTGCACCATCTCTGACAACCAGTGTGCGTGCAGGCTCGGTTTACGTGTGTCTGCGGGTAGCACTTTCCAGGTCGTGATCAACAAGACCACCGCCACCACCGTCATGATCACAAAATTAATCCGCCAGCCGAGATAGGCGTGCACCTGGCCGCCCAAGACGGTTGCGGTCGGTGGACACATGCCCAGCACCATACCCGTATAAGCCATGATGCGCGGCCGCTCGGCGCCGGTGAAAAAGTCCTGCACCATGGCCCGCCCGATCACCATACCGGCGGCTGCGCCGACGCCCTGCAAAACGCGCGCTGCGACTAACAGCGGCAGGCTGCTGGCCAGGGCGCAGGCCAAGGAGCCCAGTGCAGCAAGTACAAAGCCGAGCAGCAGCAGAAAACGTCGCCCGTGCCGGTCGGACAAAGGCCCGTAGAACATCTGTGCGCCGCCAAAGGCGACGACAAACGCGGAAAAGGTCAGCTGCACGCTGCCCTGGCCAACACCGAACTCGCCCGCCCAGGACGGCATCGAGGGCAGACACATGGTCATCGCCAGCAGACCGAAGGCGACTGAAGCGAGCAGGGTGGCGATCAACAGTCGGCGCGGCGGCGAGGTAAGCGTGGCGGTATCGGGGCTCAAAGTAATTCGATCTTGGCGCTGGAAAACGGCTGACATGGTAGCTGACCGGACAGCTTGCAGCCCGGTCAGAATCACAGTGCCGGCAGCCTCTTATTCGGTGCGTAAATTGAGCCTGACCGCGCGCATGGTCAAGATGCACGCGCGCACTTGCCAGGAAGTCCCGCGAACCAACGTGGTTGCGGGCGTAACCGCGCCGCCGGTGGGCTTGTCAGGCGGAAGGCAGGGGAAACTCCTGCAGATAGTGCTGAGATTCGGGCTCAACATCAATTTGCAGCGCGCCCAGTACGCGCACCACGCCGCAATAAAATCCAATGGCGACGATGAGATCGACCACCTGCTGGTGATCCAAGCCCGCGCGTAAGGCGGCAAAGGTTGTGTCGGCTATCTGGGTGCCGTCGGTCAGTTGCCGTGCGGCGCTTAACACCGCGCGATCGAGTGGCGGCAGGGTACTGGTTTCCCCGCGTGATTCCACGGCTATCGCCGCCAGATCACCATCGGTCACACCAAACTGGCGGCCGAGTTCGATGTGGTGGGCGTATTCGTAGGGCGCGCGGGTGCGGTAGCCAACCTGCAGTATGGCCAGCTCGCGCAGACGCGCGTCGAGCTTCATATGAAAACGAATATGCATACCCAGCGCCATGAAGCTGCGCGCGGTGTCGGGGCTGTTCACCAGTGCCCGGTACAAATTGAGATCGCGCGTCAGCAGGTCGCGGTTTTCAGCAGCCAGGTCATTTTGTGTGAGGTAAGGGACACGGGCCATGGTTTTATCTCCTTCAGGCTGGCCAGCGCACACGGTTCTCGTCGGCGAGAAACGCGCAGCAATTGGCGCCGTCGAGAAAACGTGGCGCGTCGGCGCCGAAGATGGCCTGGATACGCGGGCTGGTCCAATAAGCGAGGAAAGCCGCGTCATCTGCAAACGACAGTTCAGCCACGCCATCGTAAGCCGGCTCGCCCGCAGCATAAGTCTCTGGCAGTTGATGGCATTGCACATAACGCACAACGCCGGCGTCGCGTGGGATCTGGGGTGCATGACCATTGATCCAATATTCCTGAAACTGGGCCACGCTCAGGTCGGGCCGGCGACGCAACAGGAAGATGGCCTTGGTCAGCGAAGTGTCCTGTTTGATATCGATTTCATCGATGAACACGTGCTCGCGGGTGGCTAGAAATTTGAGCTTGCTGGTATCGATAAAGTTGGGCTCGTCGGCCTGGGCACCATTGATGTATTGCGGGTTGTTCGGCATGTCCTGCAGCGTTGCCAGATCGTCAAACCAGATCTCCGCCACGCCGCCAAAAGGCACATTGTCAAAGCCTGGCACTGCAAGCGCTTTGCGATGGCTCTGCACATAGCGGCGCAAGCTTGTGATGCGCAGCGCGAGTGGACCATGGGTCTCGCGCCAATGGCGGTGAAACGCGTCTGTTGAGATGCCCGCTTTGGGCACTACCAGGGCGATACCTTTGATCATTTTTTTATCCTTGCTCAGTGGGAAGAACACACCTGCTCGACTCGGTGCACAGCGGTGGCCGAGCATATCTTCCACCGTCGCCAGCGCCTAGACGGACCAGGCCTTGCCCCCGTTTTGGGGTAGATTTTAAGCAGGGCGGATCGTCAAACAATGCAAAATCCCCGATAGTTCGGTTACTTTTGTTAGGCCAAGGGGCAACACCCCGTTAGGCTCTAGTCGTTTTACAGGCCGAAGCCGTAACTCCGCTGTTGTGCCTGCACCATGTGGCCCCATTCCAGGCTGCACGTAGATTTGACACTGATAGAGGAGTTTTTTGTGACGCTTGAACAAGTGGCGGGCGGTTTTGGTGACGGCGTAGGCAAGGTTGTACTGGTGGTGACCGATGATGACCACCTGCAGGCCCAAATTCTGGCCGCCCTCGAATGCGCCGGACACGCTGGCCATTGTGTGGCTAGTGTCGCTGCGGCGCGTGGCGTGGCCGCGGCACGAGCAGTGAATCTGGCTGCGGTCGATGCCCAGTTGCCGGACGGTGATGGTGTCATTCTCGGCCAGCAGTTAACGAGCGAGCACCGTATTCCTTTCATCCAGTGTGCCGATGGCGCAGAGCCTGAGACCTTGCGGCGCGCGATTGCGGCAGGCGCGCTGCACGTGCTGCTCAAGCCGGCCGGTGTCGCCCAGCTGCGCTGGGCTATCGATGTCGCTCTGGTGCGTGCACGCGAAACCAATAAGCTAGAGCGCATAACACAGCGCCTGTCGGCGGACTTCAACCTGAAAAAAATCGTCAGCATCGCCGTGGGTATGGTGATGGAGCGCCACGGTGTCGAAGAAACGGAAGCGTTTGAGATGGTGGTGTTTGCGGCCCGCGCGCGTGAACTCAAGCTGGCGGATTTCTGTCTCCAGCTGGTGGAGAGTCGCACGGCTGTCGGTTTGCTGCGCACCCTGGGCACCGTCGCACCACGACAGGCTTAAACTCGCAACACCCCCATAAACTCAGCTGTGGCGAGGTCCGCGGCCGTCGCGAACTGCGCAACTGAAGCTGGCGGCGCGTTTAAACCGTACTGCGGTGACCTCGCCATCGCAGTTATCTTCAGCCAAGTCGCGCGCTTGTGCCGCCGAGA
>JAYUQF010000410.1:0-26225 GCA_043756885.1 Pseudomonadota bacterium | reverse complement strand
ACTTGATCAAAACTGCGGGTGACATCAGCCGCCACTGCAACATTGGTCTGGTAATAACGGGCTTCACCACCGTGGGACTGAATTTCTTTGATAACGTCCTGGCCACTGTGGACGCCAAGATCCATGATGGCGATGTGTGCACCTTCCGCCGCCATGGCCAAAGCGGTGGCGCGGCCAATGCCACTCGCCCCGCCGGTAATCACTGCAACCTTGTCTTTTAATAGTTCTGTCACCGCGTTTGTCCCCTGCCTGAAAACAACAAGGCCAGGACCATATACGCGATGGCACGCAGCTCGCAATGGCAAGCCACAGCGCGGCATGAAGTTAGCGAGGTAAAGAGAACGAAGCGGGCTGCGAGCCCAAGCGTGTCGCTCGGTATCAAGCGACACTGGCGCAGTTGCGCGGGCACCGAGCCCGCGCACGAGGCGGTCTTAAACTTTAGTCGAGTCCGCCCATGGGCATGGTGAGGATGTCGAGTCCGCTGATGATCGCTTTGGAGCCACCCCGTGCACCCTGGATCACGCCCTTGATCCCACCACGTATCACACCGCTGATGAGCCCCAGGGGGCCAAAGTTGCGGGCTTCTTCGTGTACCTGACGCGTAAACGTAACGGGCACGGTGACGGTGTCGACCAAGGCGCTCTTGGCCAGCTCTACATCGCGGAGCGGCCCGGCGATCATGCGTTCGCCTGGCAGGATATTGGTGGAGTCGTAGGGCCGGCCGATGGTGGTCATGCTTTCAGCGCAAGCGAGCCCACTGAGCAGGCTGGCGGAGGCCAAAACCGAGACAGCGAATATCGTGCGAAGGTTCATGAAGGGCTCCTTTTTAATCGTTAGTGACGCGGGATTATGCGCCGCCGATAGTGCACGTTCCAGTAATTTCACTTGTGCAAATAATCCCTTAGTGACGCCATCTAATCTGTCGTCTTAGATAACGGCAGCGGTTTCACGCACTTGAGCGCTGTTGTCGCAGACGCTTTCAGATGATCTCCAACTCCTCGGTGACAAGAGAGATGGTGCGTTCCATATCCACGAACTTGAGTTCGTCGGGGCGGATAACCTCAAGATATCGTGGTTCGGAGAAAGCGGTGTTCATCGCTGCGATGTCATCGAACCACAGTTCCGCGACCCCATCGTAGTCACCCGTGGCGAGGAAAGGTGTGTCCTGCACGGCCAGATGACATTGCACATAGCGGCGCACATGGCGGGTAAATTCCGGCACGCTTTTGATCACTGCGGCGTGTTGAGTACGCCAGTAACGATCAAATTCGTCGTGAGACATGCCCGCTTTACGCACTACATTGATGATGATCTTGACCAATTGGCTGCTCCCCGTTGCGCTGTTGGTGTTGCGGTTGAGTTTAGCCATTATCGGCGCTGCGTGTTGTGCGCCCGTCCGGCGGTGGGGTTTTCCCGGCTCTGGACAGCGCGTGGCGCCAGCCCTGTGCGCCGTCGCGTAGACTGTAAAAAAGCCGCTGCATGCGTGCGCCGCGCCCCACACACCCACAGTGACTAAAACGATGGACGAAGCCGTGCCCGACCCGCTTGAGATCCCCTACCGCGAGTTATCCGCGCAGGCGTTGCGGGGTGTGGTTGAAGGTTTTGTATTGCGTGAAGGCACCGACTACGGCGACATCCACCATTCACTTGAAGATAAGGTGCAGCAGGTTTTGCGCCAGCTTGAACACAACGAAGCGCGCATCGTCTTCGATGCCAATACCGAATCGGTGGATATTGTTGTCGCGACGGGTTCGCGGCGGCGTCCGATCGCAGGCTGAAGACTAAGGGCCTCACAGTCCTGACTACTGCAACGTGCCGGGTGAGATTGAGAGGTCAAGGGCGGCGGTGAACATGCCGCCGACGTCGATGGTATCGAAGCGATACTGCAGGCCACAGAAGTCACAACCCACTTCGATGTGACCCTGCTCAACGATGATGTCATCGAGCTCCGTACGTCCGAGCCCCACCAGCATCGCCTGCACCCGTTCGCGCGAACAATTACAGCGGAAGCTGACCGGGCGTGGCTCGAAGCACCGCACACTCTCCTGCCAGAACAGTCGACGCAAAATGGTGTCGGCGTCGAGAGTTAATAATTCGGCGCGGGTCAAGCTGCTACCGAGGTGCGCGATGCGATTAAAATCTTCGTCCAGACCAATGCGCTCTTCGTCGCGTTCGCCGCCGAGATTGCCCATGCCGCCCACCGGCATACGCTGCAACAGCAAGCCGGCTGCCATTTCATGATTGGCCGCCAGTACCAGCCGGGTATCAAGCTGCTCAGACTGCAGCATGTAGTGTTCGAGAATATCTGAGAGTGCCTGCAGCGGCTCACCCTCATCGCCGTATAGCGGCACGATACCCTGGTAGGGCATCGTGCCTATGGGCCTGTCCCGCGGATCAAGGGTGATCGCACAGCGGCCGCGACGGCTGAGCAGATCCGATAAACGTGCATTATCGGCGACCGTGGCCACCACCTGGGCCGTGGCGCGAAAGCTCAGATCGGTGTTGATCTCGGCGACCGCCAGCTTGAGCGGCCCATCGCCATGCAGTTGCAGGATCAGCGCGCCGTCGAACTTTATATTCGAATGCATCAAGAGCCCCGCTGCCGCCATTTCGCCCAGGAGATTACATACCGGTTCTGGGAAGCTGCCTGCCACCTGGCGGCGCGACAATACCTCTTGCCAGGGGCCTTGCACACGCACTAAGGCGCCACGCACCGGCAGCCCGTCGAACAAAAAACGATGTAGCAGACCCGCTTGCACAAACAACTCCACGGTGGGTAATGGCTTCACCACGATTATTGATGTTGCTGGTGCACGGGTCCAGCACTGGCCGCCGCAGCGTGTAGAGTAGCGCCACAAAAAATCAAACCGTGGAGGGCCGCGCCTTGGACAACAGCACACCAGCCAGCTATATCGACTACGAAATGCCGGAAGCCGGCATCGCGCGCATTGTTTTGAACCGACCCGAGACCGCCAATGCGCAAGACACGCGATTTCTTTACGAATTAAACGCGGCTTTCGATCGGGCCGCCCATGATGAAGACATTCGCGTCATCATTCTTGCCGCACGCGGCAAACATTTTTCCTCAGGCCATGATCTCGGCGAAAAAGACCCGCACGCCGCCATGCACAACTACCAGACCATCGGCACGATGTGCGGCTTCACCTGTGCGGGAGCCGAGGCGCAGATGTCGCGCGAAGAAGAAATTTATGTGGGTTTCAGTGAGCGCTGGCGCAATATTCCCAAGCCCACCATCGCCGCTGTGCAGGGCAAATGCATTGCCGGTGGTTTGATGCTGGTGTGGCCTTGCGATTTGATCATCGCCAGCGACGACGCGAGTTTTACTGATCCCACCGTCAGCTTTGGTGTGGGTGGTGTGGAGTTCTTTAATCACCTGTGGGAAGTGGGCGCGCGTAAGGCCAAAGAAATGTTGTTTACCTCCGACGCCTTGTGTGCCCAGGACGCGCTAAGGCTGGGCATGGTCAATCAAATCGTGCCACGCGATGGGCTCGAAGAAGCGGCACTGATCATGGCGCGCAAGATCGCATCAAAGTCGCGTTTTGCGCTCAAGCTGGCAAAAAAGGCCATAAACGGGGCGCAAGACGCCCAGGGTCGCGATCTCGCCATGCAGAACGCCTTTCACCTGCACCAGCTTGCTCACACCCATTGGTTGAAGCTTTACGATTTCCTTATGGACCCCAGCGGGTTGCCGCAAGCAACGCAAAAAGCGCTGGGTATCAAGCTCGGCGACGGCCGCTGAAGGCGGCGGGCCGTGTATTTCCTGCCGACCCTGTCGCCTGCAGAACGGGCTTTTTTGGCCGAGGTTCAGGCTTTCCTCGCTGCTGAACTCGATGATGAGTTGGTCGCAGCCGAAGACAGTCAACGCACTTTTGTCGCCGATCACGTGCGTGGCAATCGGTGGTTGGACAAGTTACGGGCGCGTCGCTGGCATGTTGGGCAATGGCCGGTGGCCCACGGTGGCGCTGGGCTCACACCCATGCAGAATTATCTGCTGCTCTACGCCCAGGGTTTGGCTGGCGCACCGGCGCCACCGCCCATGGGCCTCGCTTATGTTGGGCCGGTGGTCATGCGGTATGGCACACCCGCTCAGCAGACCAGTCTACTGCCGGCCCTGATCGAGGGCCGCGATCACTGGTGTCAGGGTTTCTCCGAGCCCGGGGCCGGCTCGGATCTTGCGCGGGTAGTCTGTTTTGCCGAGCGTCGTGGTGATCGTTATGTGATCAACGGCTCAAAGATCTGGACCACCGATGCGCAGCATTCGAACAAGATTTTTCTGTTGTTGCGCACGCGTAAAGACGACAGCCGGCAGGCGCTGAGTTTTCTACTGGTCGATATGGCCACGCCTGGTATCACGGTACGACCAATCCACATGCTCACCGGTGACCACGAATTTAACCAGGTGTTTTTCGACGACGTTGAAGTGAGCGCTGACGACCTGCTTGGCGATGAAGGCCAGGGGTGGGCGGTGGCGAAGTACCTGCTCGAAATCGAACGGGGGTCTTTTGTACTGGGTGGGCGCCTGCGACGTCGTTTGCGCAAACTCGAAGAACGCGCTCGACAAGGTGGTGCGCTCAATACCTTGCTTGATGCCAAACTCGCGCGCCTGGCACGGGATTTATTGGCCTATGAACATACCGAGTTGCGACTCGGCACGCTGATGGCGGGCGGTGCGCTGCAGGGCGCGAGCGCGAACATCATCAAGATCGATTGGACCGAATGGCTGCAACGCCTGGATGAACTGGCGGTGGAGATCGCGGGCCCCTCGGCATTGCACGCCGATACCGCGCTGCTTGCGCCTGCCGAGCTCGGCATGCCCGGCTGGTTGGCAAGCTATTTCAACAATCTCGCTGCGAGCATTTATGGTGGCTCCAACGAAGTGCAGCGTAATCTTGTGTTGCGTGCGCTGCGCCAAGCCTGGGGTTGAAGACGTGCCACTTTTGAGTTTTTTGCCATCGCAAGAACGCACAGCGCTGGCCGCGAGTGCAGAGCGAGTATTGCGCGAGCGTTTTGAGCGCCAGACGGCCCGCTATCACAGCGCCGCGCGCTGGCGCGAATTTGCCGAACTCGGCTGGTTCGCGGCGGCGATCACCGAAGTTAACGGTGGCCTCGGCCTGCCGCTGTCGGCATGGAGTGTTGTTGCGCAGACGCTCGCGCCGGCCGCGGCGGTTGAACCCTTCAGCACCCAGGTTGCGCAAGTCGGTTTTGTGCTGGATCAGGCCCACGCCAGTGGCCTGCGCGATCACTTGTTATCAGCATGGCTGAGCGCGAAAAGTTTCATCGTTTTAGCCCACGACGAAGGTGAGGGTGCGCCGTGGGATCACCCTATGCTCGCGACCGGCTTCCAACTTCACGGTGATATCTGCCGACTTAACGGACGCAAATTGCTGGTGCTTGATGGTGGCCACGCCGAGATTTATCTGGTTAGCGCTGGTCAGCATGATGGCCAATTGGCCATGTTTGCCGTCCCATCGCACAGCGTGGGTATGCAGGTTATCGACCGACACAGTATCGATGGGCGGCCGCATCTTGAGTTATTACTCAAGGACGTTGATGTGCCCACCAGCGCGCAGCTGACCTTTTCCAGTGTGTCGACGACCTTGGCCGCGAGCGCCTGGCTGCACAGCTATATGCTGGCGGCGGAGGCCCTCGGCTTATTACGGGCCATGCTGCAGGCCACCCATACCTACCTGCTTGCCCGCGAACAATTCGGCCGTGCCTTGATCGAATTTCAAGTTTTACAACATCGCCTGGTGGATATGGCGCTGACCTTGACCCGGCTTGAATCTTTACTGGATATCGCACGTCTGCAATGCGACGAACGCGGCCCACTCAATGCTGCGCTCTATATTGCCGCCGCCAAAGCCGCAATCGGGGGTGAAGGCCGTGGCCTTGCGCGTCAGGCAGTGCAGCTGCACGGCGCCATCGGCCTGACCGCCGAACTTGCGCTGGGCGCGCAGCTGCGCCGTTTACTGGCGCTCGAAATGCTGGGCGGCACCACGGCCATGCATGAGCACTACTGGGCGGCTCACCGTGCGGAACTCGACGCGGGTGATAAAGCCTGCCCGTAATACACGGCGAGTGCTCACCGGCAAACAAATCAGGATCGACAGCAAGCGCCAGGCCCGTGCCATCGCCATTGTGTGCTGCACTTGCCCTTCCGAGCGCGGGCCTAGTCGAGCTGGGGGCAATTGCCCATACTGAGCGCCGCTCTTCACATCCGGTCACACACAGCATGTTTCGTTTCTGTAATCGCGACCGGCGCGTCGCCTTGATTGGCCATCAACGCCTAAGGCTCTCCGGCGCCGCAGCAATTGCCTTGAGCTTGGTGTGCGGTGTGTTTAGGCCGCAGTCCGCAACGGCCGCCGAGGCGCCGCCCGTCGCTGAACTTGGCGGCTTCGGCGCGGCCTTACAGGCCGATACCGCCCACCAGCGGCTGTTTGTGAGCCTGCCTGACAGCGAGCAGCTCGCCGTCATCGACGGCAAGACACTGTCCGTGACGGCGCGGGTTTTGTTACCCGGCCAACCGCGCGGACTTGCACTGCGTGCGGCGAGTGGCGAGTTGTTGGTGGCGCTCAGCAGCGGCCGGGGATTTGCCGTGATTGAGCCCAGCTCACTGGCGGTCACGCGTTATGAATTTTTGCTGCCGGCCGAGGTGCGCGGTTTTGATCAGGTGGCCGATATGGGCCGCGGTCGTGTGCTGCTTTACAGCGCTGCGGCACAAGGCCGTTTTGCGGTATTTGACAGCGCCGCTCCGCAGACATTGTTGTGGAGCGCGGTTACGCTTTTTCACGAAGGCCAAAGTCTGGAGTTTGATCGCGAGCGGCAGCAACTCTACACCACCCGTGCCGGGCGTTTTGTGGTGCTCGATTTTGCCACGCCTCATGCGCCCGTGGTGGTGGTGGACAGCGCACAGCTCAGCGATGGCAGCCCGCTCGCCGGCCGCGCGTTAGCGCGATTGCGCTTTGATGCACGCAGCCAACGAGTGGTGAGTGGTGACGGTCTGGTATTTGACGCCGCAACCCAGGTGCCGTGGTCTGATCTGAAAAGTGGCCTGCAGAGTGTACTGAGCGCGGATGGACGCTATTCGTTCAGCAGCGCCGATGATGGTCGTATACACCGCCGTGGTTTGCGTGACGCCGCCGATAATCGCGTGCTGTCACTCAGCTGCGCTGCGAGCGAAGTAACAAGCCTGGCGGTATTGGCCGATGATGCCAGTGTCGCGGCGCTGGCCGGTGCGCAGGTCTGCGGCACGGTGGGCTCTGCGCAACGCGTCGCGAGTCTGGCCGCGACGGTTGCCGCGACCGTGCCTTCGCCCGTGGAACTTTATCCCAGCCACCGCAATGCAAAATGGATGTACCGGAAGCTCAGTGACAGTTCGGTCGAGACCAGCACCATCGTCGGTTCGTCCACCGTCGAAAAACGTGCGGTGTGGAAAACGCTATTTGCCGATCAAACCTATAATTTCCGCCACGTCAGCGCCAAAGAGGCCAGTGAGGTCCGCTCGGTATTTCCCGTTGACTTGCAGACCGTGACTTCGGTGCCACCCAATATACTGGTCAAAAGCACCGACAAAATTGGCAAGTCCTACGTACAGAACGGGTACTACAACGCCGTACAAGGCACCGGTACGCCGCGCAAAGTGAATTACCGCCAGACGCGTAAGATCGTTGGTTTTACCAAGGTCACGCTCAGCTTCGGCGAGTTTCGTGCGCTGCGCATCGACTACAACATTGTGCAAACTTTCCAGAATGAGACCCGCTCCAGCAATGGCACATCGTGGCTGGTGCCGGGTTTGGGCGAAGTACAACTTGGTGCCAAGGGCAAACCCTCCACAAGGCTGACCGACGCCACGGTTGACCTCGATAAAGATGGTATCAACGCCAAGACCGACAACTGCCGTGTGACTAAAAATGCCAATCAGCTCGATACCGATCGCGATAAGAGTGGTGATGTCTGTGACAAGGACGACGATGGTGACGGAGTTGCTGACACGGTTGATAATTGCCCACTGATCAAAAACGCGAGCCAGGTAGATACCGACAATGACGGCTTCGGCGATAGTTGCGATACACCCTGAGTTGGTGTTCGACCTTACTTGCCACGAGGATTCCCATGCAAGTTAAAAACAAGATTGCGGTGATCACCGGTGCCGCGAGTGGCATCGGTGCGGCACTGGCACGACGTTTTCACGCTGAAGGCGCCAAGGCTATTGCCGTTGCTGACGTACAGATTGATGCACTGAACGCGGTGGCAAAATCCATCGGCGGTTTGGCCGTAGCGTGTAACGTGGCCCGCGAAAACGAAGTACAGAATCTGGTAGCGCGGGTCGAAGCAGAACTTGGGCCTATCGATATCTTTTGTTCCAACGCCGGCATTGCGCGACTCGGTGACGAAGACGCGCCCAATGAAGAGTGGCAGCTGAATTGGGACATCCATGTCATGGCCCATGTTTATGCCGTGCGCGCGGTGGCGCCGAAGATGGTCGCGCGTGGGGGTGGTTATCTGATCCACACGGCCTCGGCGGCGGGGCTGTTAAGCCATATCCAGTCTGCTACCTACTCCACCACCAAACACGCCGCGGTGGCTTTCGCCGAATGGGTGGCGATCAAGTATCGCGACCAGGGCATTCGCGTCTCCGTACTGGCACCCCAAGCGGTGCGTACGCCCATGACAGATCGTCCCGATGGCGCATCGGTTGCGAGTATCGACGGCATGATCGAGCCGGAGCAACTCGCCGACTGCGTGATCGAGACCATGGCCAAAGAAGAATTCCTGATGCTGCCCCACCCTATTGTGCGCGAGTACATGCAGCGCAAGGTCAGCAATGTTGATCGCTGGCTGGAAGGCATGAACCGCTGGCGCGCCAAACAAGGCCCGGCTTAACGCGGCTGCGTTTTTTTGCCGCTAGCGCGGCCGTAAAGCTTCCAGCGCTTGCCAGTCGGGTATTGATTGGTAATTCACGCCCGCAGCCAGAACCTTCGGCGTTTCTTCCGGCGGCAGCAGCCGAATGGTGTTCAAAATGACCTGGGTCGCGCCGGCATCAAAATGTTGCTGCACACGATCGCGGATCTGTGCCTCGCTCCCATAAACGACCAGTGCGTCGATCAAACGATCGCTGCCACCGTGTTCCAGATCTTTTTCGGTATAACCCAGTCGCAGCCAGTTTTTGTAGTGATTGGGTGTAATGAAATAAAACGCCAAGGCTTGGCGCGCAGCAGTGCGCGCGGCTTTAGCGTCGGTGGTCCAGATCACATGCTGGGCCGTGCATAGCCATTTATCCGGGCCAATGATTTCGCGGGTGCGACGGGTGTGTTCGGGGGGCGAGTTAAAGGGGTGGGCACCGTGGGTGCGTTCGCCCGCTAAGGCGATCATTTTCCAACCCAATGCGCCTATCACCATGGGCGGGTCTTCCCCGCGCAGATGGGGGCGTGCACGCTCCATGGCATCGAGATAGTTGCGCATGGTGGTCAGCGGTTTGCCGTAAACATGGCCATGAGCATCGCTCACGATCGATTCATGGGACACACCCAGCCCCATCACAAAGCGATCGCCATAAAAGGAGCGCAGACTGCGCCCGCTTTGCACGCAAGTCATGGGATCGCGCCCATAGATATTGGCAATACCGCTGGCGATCGTGATTTTTTGCGTGTGGCTCAGGAGGAATCCACCCAAAGTGAAGCTCTCGTAGTAATAAACCTCGGGATACCAGATCGACTGGTAGCCCAAAGCTTCGATGCGTTGCGCTGCTGACGCGAGCTCGGGCCCGGAAAAATTATCCGGATACAAAAACACGCCAACACTATGGTTCGTAATCGACATCTCACAAGCTCCCGGTTGTCAGGTGGCACGTAGTCGTGTGTGTCCTGTTTCACTAGCCGAGTGATGCGTACAAGGCCTGCTCGTAGCCAATCAAGGTGTTGAGCACCTGGGGATCGTTGGCCGGTAACAATTGCATCATCAATACCGCCGTGATTTGGCGGGTCGGGTCTATCCAGTAATACGTATTGTGTACACCGGCCCAGGCCAGGCTATTGGCGGCCCGACAGCCGGGGATGTCTTCGGTATTGATCACAAACGACAAACCCCAACGCACAATCTGTCCAGGGAAGAGATCGGCCGACAAGGCCATCGCCGGGTTGTCACTCACAAAGGGCGGCACCGCGAGCTCACCGATCGCATTGTGGCCCATGAGCTTGACCGTTTCTGGTTTTAAGACGCGTTTACCGTCCAGGCTGCCCTGACCGAGGATCATGCGTGTAAAACGCAGATAGTCCTGCCCGGTGGAATACAGGCCACCACCACCCATATGAAAATCTCCATCGGAGGGGAACTCGAATTCCAGGGGTGATAACCCGCCGTCGGGTGTGCGTGCTGCGGCCTGGACCAGGCGCGCTTGCATATCGGGACGCAGTACAAAGCGGGTATCGCCCATCGCCAGTGGTGCGAAAAAGTGTTGTTCGAGATAAGCCCCGAGCGTCTGGCCGGTGACGATTTCAACAATACGGCCTGCCCAATCGATGCCGATGCCGTACTGCCAAGCCTCACCCGGATCAAATACCAGTGGTGCTTTCAAGGAATCAAACTTGCAGGTCGCGATCGAAGGCAGCTGGTGATACTGCATATAGTTGCCGACCTGCGCATTAAACAGGTCGTAGGAATACCCCGACGTATGGGTGAGCAAATGACGCAGGGTGACATCGCGCTTGGGCGCGCGCGTTTGCGGTTTGCCACTGGCGTCGAAGCCCATCAGCACCTGTGCCTGGCCTATCTCGGGCGCAACTTCTTTCATCGGTTGATCGAGCGCAATGCGACCCTCTTCAACCAGTTTCATGGCGGCGGCGGCGGTTACAGCCTTGGTCATAGAGGCAATACGGAACACGCTGTCCTGGCCCATGGGCGTGGTGTCGGTGGGGCCGCGCTGACCAAAAGCACCGCTATAAATAATACCGTTGGCGTCGGCCGCGAGGGCGATGACACCCGGCACTGCGCCACTCGCGACGGCCTTGCTTAGATGTTGGTCGAGTTGTGTAGTCAAAAGATTTCCTCCCGGAGGCGGGCCCGTGAGTGAGCCTGGCTGGATTATACGGCCGCGTTCTTGATTGTCAGGTGGCAGCGGGGACTATGAAATCTCTGTCGATAGTGTGGGTCGTTGCGGGGAGTGACGATTGACAGAGGCGACCTTGCACCACGCATAATCCGCCACGTTAAGTTCCTTCGAGGTAATGTCATGGCTTCTATCGCTCCCGGCCGCAAGATGTTGTCCGGCATCAAGGTGCTCGACTTCACTCAGTATCTGGCGGGGCCGGCTGCGACACGCTTGCTCACCGAGTTTGGTGCACAGGTGATCAAGATCGAGCGCACACCCGGTGGTGACCATGGTCGTCGCATCCATCTCGTCGCGCCCGAGGTCAGCGCCTTTTTTCTCGCTGCCTGTGCCGGCAAAAAATCCTTGGCGGTGGATTTTGGTAATGCCGATGCACGTGCCGTGGTCACTGACTTGGTACGCGGCGCGGATGTTGTCATCGAAAACTACAGCCCCGGTGTGATGGCTAAGTACGGCTTCGACTATGCCTCTTTGCAGGCCATTAATCCCAAGCTCGTGATGTGTTCCATCTCGGGCTTCGGCCAGGAAGGTCCCTACGCCAATTTCACCAGCTTCGACATCATTGCCCAGGCCCAGAGCGGTGTGATGTCCATGACTGGCGATCCCGATGGTCCACCACAATACGTGGGCAATTATTTTGGCGATCCGAATGCCGGTGTGCATGCGGCGTTTGCCATCGCTGCGGCGCTTTATCACCGTGCGTTACATGGCGAAGGCCAGTACATCGATATCTCACAACTCGAAGCGTTGGTGTATTTGGACTACGTCAATATTCCCCTCGCCATGATGAGTGAGGGCCGCATCAGTCCGAAGCGTTTTGGTGGTGATTTCTGGTCGATCTGTCCCTACGGCACCTACCGATCCAAACAAGGTTATGTCGTGCTGGCGGTACTCGAGCCGCAATGGCCGGCGCTGGTCAAAGCCATGGGCCGGCCCGATCTCGAGACTGACGAACGTTACGCCACCCAAGTGGCGCGTTGCGCGCGGCGCCCTGAAGTGCGGGCCATCGTTGAAGCGTGGTTGCAGAGTTTTGCCAACGATGCCGATGCGCTCGCGGCCTTGGCGCAGGCGCGTGTGCCCTCGGCACCTATCCTCGACATCCCCGACGTGCCCAAACATCCGCAACACGCCTCGCGAGAGTTGTTTCAGCAACTTCCCCATCCACAATTGGGCAGTACACCGGTAGCGCGTTCGCCGTTCAAACTCTCGACCCTGGATGTGGACATTCCGTTTCGGGCGCCTTATCTCGGTGAGCACAACGAGGAGATTCTGTTGCAGCATTTGGGTTATAGCGCAGAGCGCGTAGCGGCTCTGTATGCCAGTGGTGCGCTCGGGCAGGACAAGCAGGTGGAGAGCCTGCGCGCGACAGGCAAGTTGTAACGCTGCCATTTGTCTTTCCGCACCGCGGGCACGGCACGAAGGCTGGCGGTGATGGGTGGGAGAGGCATCTCCCACCCACCGATGCTTGCGCGATTAAAGTTGCTGCGACACCGCGTTCCGCTCATCCCGACTGCGCTTGATGGCGGCCAGGGCCAACCAGGCAGCGCCAAACAAGGGCAGACTGGTCGGCAGCGGTACTGGCGCCGCTTCAAAGCTGCCGGCGCTTATCTCAGTCGAAGCGAAGACATTAAAGCGCACGAAGTCGCCATCGTGCACATTGAGAGCGGCTGAAATCACGCCGGACCGAAAATCCGAGAGCAGATCAAAATTAAATAGTTCGACATAGGCTTGCAGCGAACCGGTGCTGAGCAGCGCGCCCGAGGATAAATTGATATTGATGCTGCCGAGGGCATAGGCGTCGTAGGTATTGTCATCAAGGTCGCTCACATCGGCGCTGACCGTCCCCGCCACCGAGACCACCAGCATGCCAGACCCCGAGATCTCCAGATATCCACTGCGCTCGCCATTGAGGTAGATGGAATCGAACGCCGGTGTGGCGTTCAGCTTGCCACTGAGCGATAGCGTATCTGCGTCAGCCGTCAAGCTCGCATCTAGGTCGGTCGTACCTGCGCCCGCCGAGATGCTGCTCACCCAATCGCTCGAACTGGCTGAAAAGCCCAGAATCTGCGAGTTTCCGTACAGGAATGTGTCGGGGGAAAAAAGTGAGTAGCTTGCGCCCGGTTGCAGGAATTGGAAGCGCAGTGAACTCCAATCGATGTCAGCACGACCAGAGACGGTGGTCGCTGAGGCGGGCGCCGCCAGCGTCCATAGCGCGAGACTTAGAGCAATCACGCGCACCGCGCCCGGCCTTGGTGAGAGAGAATGTTTAACGTACGCGGTTTTCATGGTGAGCCCTCATTGCCTGGTAGTTAAGTCGCGCGCGTGGCACAACTCGATCCGCAGCAGGGGTTGCCACTCAAAGCATGCCTGCTGCGGGATGGCGACCTTTGTAGCCGCAAGCGAGGGCAGGCGGTATGAGAAAACTCACAGTGAGCGGCCATGGTGCGTCGCTGCGGTGATATCTGGCACGGGTCAGTTTGCGTTGGTGATGGGGCAGGTAGTCGAGTCCGGTGTGCTGGCGCGAGGGATCTCGCGCCTTTCATGTTCGTCTGTCGTTCAACCAAAATGACAAACGTAGTCCATCGCCTCCAGCACCTCGATATCAAAATGACTGTTGGCTGGCACGCGCTAGCGTGTGCCGCCGGTATAGGCTGTCCAGGTCTGCTCATCGGCCAAGCAAACACGCGCTCGTCCACCGAGAAGCTCCATCACTTCCGGCGCGCCGCTAGTAAAGGTGAGCGTTGCTGGCAGTATTACCCCGACTGATTCTTGCGTGCCGTCGGCCAGCAGCACGGTGTGGCTGACACATTTACCGTCGAAATAGACGTTGGCTTTTTTGATCACACTGACGTGGTCGAATTGGGTCATGGCGGTCTGCCTGGGAAGGGTTAAATGCGCGTGGATTCCACCGTGCACCAGCCGCACATACAGCGGTTGGCCAGGTGCACCCGACCGCGGCTTGCGGCAAACTCGCGGCTGTTGTGTGCGGCCCGGATCTGGTCTGCTTAAATTTTTTTAACGAGGGGAAAGCTCAGCATGAAAGTGGGAATAATGCCGTTATTTGGCGGTGAAACGGCGGCGCCGGATTATGTGGCGCGCATCGCGCGTGGACTTGAGCAGCGTGGTTTTCACGCGGTGTGGGCAGTTGATCACATTCTCATTCCCAAAGTGATTTCCTCTGCCTATCCCTACGCTAAAGACGGTTCTTTCCCGGTTGATCCCAAACTGTTGGGCCTGGAACCCTTCGGTCTGCTGAGCTTCATTGCCGCCCATACCACGCGCTTGCGCCTGGCGACCGGCGTGGTTGTGCTGCCACAACGCAATCCGGCGCTGACCGCCAAACAGGCCGCCGATCTGGACGTGCTGTGCGGCGGGCGTTTCGATTTTGGCATCGGCGTCGGCTGGCTGGCAGAAGAATTTACTGCGCTGGGCGTGCCTTTTGAACGGCGTGGTGCGCGCTCGGACGACTATCTGCGCATGATGCAAAAACTGTGGGCCGACGGCACTGCGCATTACGACGGTGAGTTTTATTCCCTGCCGGAATGCTGGCAATACCCAAAGCCCGTGCAAAAGCCTCATCCACCGCTGTGGTTTGGTGGCGAAGGTCACGCCGCCCTGCGCCGTGTGGCGCGCTTTGGCCATTGGTACGGCGTGGATGTATTGCCCGAACACATGCCCGAAAAACTCGCACTGCTCAAGGAACACTGTGCGCGGGAAGGGCGCAATATCGCCGACGTTCAGATCGCTGTCTCGCCCTACGCGAACGCTTGTGATCGCGACATGCTCAAGCGCTACGAGGATGCCGGTGTGCATCAGGTGGTGTTGGCGGCCTTCGTGCCGGGCCAGGATGCTATGGAGCGGGTTATCGATGCTTATGCACAGGCTTTGTTATGACCGCTGCACGCCGCGCGCGTAATGAGCGTCGCGCCACGGCGCGTCGCGTCGTTGATGTCTGATCATGGCCGCCGCTGTGGCCGCGCCCGCCGATCCGGCGCTACTAGCGCGGAAGCTGTGACAGTACGCTCGAAGGCCTCAGTAGGGCACCCGCGGCGTGGTCCAGTTGAAATTCAGGCGATCAAATCAATAGCCCCGACCGCCGCGGTCACGCCTGTCGACAGTGCTCAAACCCATCTCCGGCGGCCCTCGCTATCCGTCGAATACGGTGGTTATCGTGCTTATCTGCTTGCTTCGCGCAACATCACGGTATGAATGACGCAGACGCCAGTCGTCGCTCAGCGCGCAGTTGCCACGGATTTCCTGGCAATCGAACAGTGGCATGGCCTTTGATCGCATCGACCATCGCCAAGACGATGATGTCTTGGGCGGGCCTCGCCAGGCGATAGCCGCCATGCAGGCCGCTGTGCTAACCTCAAGCAGACGCTTTACTTTATTACTATCGATAAAAAGTTTGTATGAGCACTATTACGGTATCGTCGAAGTATCAAATTGTCATACCAGCGAAGATTCGCGAAGCGCTTGGCATCAAACCCGGGGAGAAGCTTCACGCCATCGAGTATCGAGGTCGGATTGAATTGGTACCGATACGGCGGGTCAAGGCTGCGCGCGGGTCGCTGAAGGGGATAAACACGGACATCCCAAGAGACGCCGATCGGGTATGAATATTGTTGATTCCTCTGCTTGGCTCGAATACTTCGCGGATGGACCCAATGCGTCGGTATTCGCAAAACCCATTGAGGCGACGCGCTCGCTGCTGGTCCCGTCACTGTCGCTGTTCGAGGTGTTCAAACGGGTGTGTCAGCAACGCAATGAAGACGAAGCGTTGCGAGCCATTGCAGTCATGGAACAGGGCAAGGTGGTCGATCTCGATCGGGCAACCGCACTTGAGGCGGCGCGACTTTCGATTGCGCATCGCATTGCGATGGCGGACAGCATCATGTTGGCGACAGCACAGCGGAACCGAGCAACACTGTGGACCCAGGACGCAGACTTCGACGGGCTGCCAGGCACGAAGTTTTACGCCAAACAATAATCCATCGAGTAATTATTTGATGAATTCACCTGACGGATGCGCGCGAGATCGGCCTTGGTCAGTACGCCCGGGTGAAAATAAATAGTCTCCATGATGTATTGCCGGAACACACGCCCAAAAAACTCGCACTGCTGCAGGAACACTGTGCGCGGGCAGGGCGCAAAATCGCCGACGTTCAGATCGCCGACTCGCCCTGCGTGCCGGGCCAGCACGCCATGGAACGGGTTATCGATGCTTATGCACAGGCTTTGTTATGACCGCCGCACGCCGCGCGCGTAATGAGCGTCGCGCCACGGCGCGTCGCAGCGTTGATGTTATGCCTGCGACGGTCGTGCTAGATCCCGCGATCGCTGCGCGCCGCGCGATAACAGGCATGTTGCTGCGTGGTCTGGTGCTGGTGATCCTGACGGCGGCCGGTCTGTTATTGACCTATGGCGCGTTCAGTATGTCGCCCTACACCCAGGCTTCGTTGCCGATGTTAATCCGCGCGATCACCGCCCACGCGGTGTTTGCGGGTGTTTACGCCTGGTATGTGCAAACCGCTTCGCGCTTTATCCCGCTGGCGGTCGCTGGCCTGGCTGCTGCGGCGCTGGTGATTTATCTATGGCGGATTGGGAGCATCACCTCGTGATGGCACGCCTGTGGTTGATCCCGAATCTATTGCTGCTGCTGGCTTTGATTGCGCAGGTAGCGCTTTATCCGCTTTTGCACACCCAGGCCCACGGCAAGGCGGCGCTGGCGATCATCGACTGGCTGATTCTAGTGTTGGCGCTGCGTGCGGCGCGTTCGAGCGGCAGCGAGTCGCGCTTGGGATATATCCTGCTGGTGCCGGCCATCGGTTTGAATGCCCTGGTCGCGTTCTGGCCCAATCACATCGCCACTGTGATGAGTTTCGCTGCGCAGTGCGCGTTTCATACCTTTGTCATCGTCTGTCTGCTGCGCTACATCTTGAGCGACGACAATATGACCTTGGACGAGCTTTATGCCGCTGCCTCGCTCTACGTATTGATGGCGTTCGCTTTCAGCTTCCTGTTAGCCGCAGTGGAACAATTGGCGCCCGGTTCGTTTTATATCAATCCGGCCAATAATCCCGATGGCGTGGTGGCCTGGTGGGACCTGGTCTATTTCAGCTTCACCTGTTTGACCAGCGTTGGTTTTGGTGAGATCACACCGGTATCGGACTTTGCGCGCTCGGTAGTCATGATTGAACAAATGAGCGGCGTGCTGTTCCTGGCGATCGTCATATCACGCTTGATATCGATGCACGCCAGGCGTTAACCCGCGCTGATTCTTAGCCATCAATGATCGCCACAGCCCGCGTCCAGCCGGCCGAAGCGCCGCGAATTTTTACCGGAAAACAACTCACCATGAATCCAACAGCGGGCAGGACTTCGAGCTTGTGCAGCTTTTCAAGGTGACAGTAGCCGATCTCGCGGCCAGCCTTGTGGCCTTCCCAGATCAGTGCCGAGTTGGCGGTCGCGGCGTACGTGTCCTTGGTATGCACAAAGGGCGCATCCCAGCTCCAGCCGTCGGTGCCAGTCAAGCGCACACCACGCTCGAGCAGATAGAGCGTCGCTTCGCGGCCCATGCCACAACCACTGGCAACATAATCCGCGTGACCATAACGCTGCCCGGCGCGGGTATTGACCACGACAATTTCGAGCGGCGAGAGGGTATGGCCGATGCGTCGCAACTCAGCGTCGACATCGGCCGCGGTAACCACATACCCATCAGCAAAATGGCGGAAGTCGAGTTTCACAGCTGACTGCAAACACCAATCCAGGGGCACTTCGTCGATGGTGATCGCGCGCTCACCTTTATTCATGGTTGAGTGGAAATGATAGGGCGCGTCGAGATGGGTGCCGTTGTGGGTCATGAGTTTTATCCACTCAATGGCCCAGCCCTCGCTATCGGGTAAATCGGTGGTTGTCAGGCCAGGGAAAAATTGCACGACGTCTTTGGCCGACTGTTTGTGGGTCACGTATTCGATCTGCGGGCCATAACCGGGCGGATCGGACACCACATCGTTTTCGAGCGGCATGGAGATGTCAATGAGGGTGCGTGGCATAGCGGCTACCTGCTTGTTTGGAAGCGGATCTTGCTCCTCATCGCGAAGCCTGTCCCACGGCCAGAGGGGACTTCCACATAGAGTCACGGTGAGGGTTAAACACGCCCAGCTTAGCGCACAACTCGACGCTATTACGCTTATGCTAGGGTCCGAAGCTACGTTTTCTTAATTGATTGCCGTGCAGCCGCGCGCTGACGGCGGAGAGTCAGTCATCATGTTAGACAGCACTCCTATCCTCGTCGGCGCCGGTCAGTATGTTGGTCGTGACATGAGTTGCGCCGAGGTCCTGAAGTCACCGGTTGATATCGCGGCCATCGCAGCACAACGTGCGCTGGACGATGCGCAGGCACCGCGCGCGCTCGCCGCACAAATCGACATGCTGGTCGTGATCCGTATGTTCGAACACTCGCTCGAAGACCGTTCCATGTGGCCCAATCCGTTTGGCTCGACCAATAACGTACCGTGGTCGGTGGCCAAACGACTCGCCGCCAAACCACGTCACGCGATTTATGCCGAAGTGGGTGGTCAATCGCCGCAGCGTTTGGTCAATCAAATGGCCGAACGCATCCATGCTGGCGAACTGCGCATGGCGCTGTTAACCGGTGCCGAGGCTATCGCCACCATCCGTGAGGCTACGCGGCGCGGTTTTGAACTTGATTGGAACGAACAGGCCAGCGGCGAGTATGAAGATCGCTGGCCCGGCGCCAGCTTTGTTGCGCCCTACGAACGACGCCACGGCGTGGTATGGCCAATTCACGTGTACGCGATGTTTGAACAGGTGCGGCGCCACGCGCGCGGTTTGTCCACCGATGCCTGCCGTCGCGATGTCGCGCGCCTGTTTGCCCATTTCACCGTAACCGCGGCCGCCCATCCTTATGCGCAGTTCCCGACCGCCCGCGACGAGGACTTCCTCGCCACGGTGTCAGCCCAGAATTATTTGTTATGCGAACCCTACACCAAGTGGATGGTGGCGCAGGACGCTGTCAACCAGGGCGCGGCGGTTTTGATGACCTCGGTTGGCGTGGCACGGGAACTGGGTATCGACGAATCCCGTTGGATATATCTAAGTGGCTACGCCGACGTCGATGACCAAACGGTTTTGCATCGTCCAGATCTCGCGTCTTCTCAGGCGCAGAACCTGGCCGTGCGCGGTGCGCTAGCCGCGGCTGAAGTCACCATCGATGAGGTCAAATACCTCGACTTCTATAGTTGTTTTCCGATTGCGGTGTCATCCATCGCCGAGCCGCTCGGTTTGCCGGTTGATGGTTCACGTTCTTTGACCCTGACTGGTGGCCTGCCGTTTTTTGGCGGTGCGGGTAACAACTACAGCATGCATGCCATCGCCACTGTCATCGATAAACTGCGCGTTGACCGTGATGCCCATGGCCTGGTTGTCGCCAACGGCGGGTTTCTCTCCAAACATTCGGCGGCTCTCTACAGCGGCCGTGCGCCCAGCCACTGGCAACCGTGTTCGTCCTACGCAGCGCAGAGCGAGGCGCAAGCCCCTACCGGTATTCGCATCGATGAAACCGCCCATGGCCCGGCACGGATCGAGAGCTTTGCCGCGATCGTCAACAAGGGTTTACCCACCGATGGCTTCATCGTCGCCCGCATGGTGGCCGACAACGCGCGTGTAATGGCGCGCATGGTGAAAGGCGACGGTGCGACGCTGGCCGCCTTATTCGAAGAGCAGGTCATCGACCGGCCAGTGACGGTGAGCCTCATTGGCGACCGCCACACGTTTGCCATCACCAGTTGAAAGAACGATTAAAGGCCAAGCCCGAGGAAATGCGCCAATGACGACCCCGAATCTAGCCGCGTTTGGCTTTGCCGAGCAATACCAGTCGATTTACGACATGAGCTATCGTTATGGGCGCGAGAAGCTCTACGACCTCGCGCCACGCATGGACAAAGAGGATTGGTTTCCGGAGGCCGAGTTTCGCGCCCTGGCTGCACAAGGTCTGCTCGGCGCAAGCATTCCCACGCAATACGGCGGCGCCGGGCTCGACGTCCTGGCGCAATGTTTTATCTGCGAGGCAGTGTCCTATTGGAATCATTCACTCGCGGCGTCGCTGCTGGCCAGCGACAACCTGTGTGTGCACAACCTGGTGCGCAACGCCAACCAAGATCAGAAAAACAATTATTTGCCGCGTTTTGCCAGCGGCCGCGCGATCGGTGCCTTGGGTATGACTGAACCGGGCGCCGGTTCCGATGCGCTGGGTAGCATGGCCACCACCGCGCGTCGTGACGGTGAGGACTACGTGTTGAACGGTCGTAAGCTGTTTATCACCAACGGTCCGGTGGCTGATGTGTTGCTGGTTTATGCCAAGACTGCTCCCGACAAAAAACAACATGGCATTTCCGCTTTTATCGTCGAGAGCAACTTTGCCGGATTCCGTGTCGCCCAGAAGCTCGACAAGATGGGCTGGCGCGGCAGCCCGACTGGCGAACTGGTGTTCGACGAATGCCGGGTACCGGCTGGGAATCTGGTCGGCGAAGAAAATAAAGGTGTTGGCATCATGATGAGCGGGCTCGATATCGAGCGTGTGATCGGTGCTTTTTACGCACTCGGGCTGGCCCAACGTGCACTGGATCTATGTGTTGACTACGCTACTCAACGCAAGCAGTTTGGCCGCGCGATTGGTGAATTCCAACTGGTGCAGGGCATGCTCGCCGACATGTACACCGAGGTCGAAACCATGCGCGCTTTGACCTACCAGGTGGGCCGCGAAGTAGCCGGTCTCGCAGTTGGCGAGGGTGGACGGGGTGAGGTGCACAAACGTTCAGCGGCAGCGGTGTACTACGCCGGGCGAGCCTGTATGCGCATCCTCGACAACGCTGTACAGATCCACGGTGGTATGGGTTTTATGAATGAATCAGAAGTGAATCGTCTGTACCGCAGCGGCAAAGTGCTGGAGATCGGGGCGGGGACCAATCAGGTAAGACAGATCATCATCGCTAGCGAGTTACTGAAGGGCGCCGCAGGGCGCTAAGGGGTGAGGGGCGGTTGTGGTTAAACTTGGCGAGCGGACTTCAGGCCGATCCCAGCACCGCACTCTTGACCACCCGTGACTTCAAAACCTCGCCCTCATCATTCACTTCTTCGAGCTGCACATCGCGACCCCACAACACCGCGGCGTGGCGCAGCACTTCGTCCGCACTACCGGCGAGGGGGCGTCGTTGGTGCCGGGTATGGCGTAAGGTCAATGAGCGATCGCCGCGCAGATCTGCACGATGCACCTGGATGTCTGGTGTGTAGGCTGCTGATGCATATTGCTGTGCAAGCTGACGCCGCACTTGGGCGTAGCCCGCATCGTCGTGGATGGCGGTAATTGCGAGCGTATCGCGGGTGTCGTCGTCCAGAATAGTGAAGAGCCTGAATTGGCGTATCAGGCGGGGTGAGAGAAATTGTGCAATGAAACTCTCGTCCTTAAAATTGCGCATCGCAAAATCGAGTGTTGTCAGCCAGTCACTACCGGCGATGTCCGGAAACCAGCGTTTGTCCTCGGCTTCGGGTTTCATGCAGATGCGTTGAATATCTCGCATCATCTCAAAGCCCAGGGCATACGGATTGATACCACGATAACGGCGATCTTCGAAGCCAGGCTGCAAAGTGACACTGGTATGAGACTCAAGGAACTCCAGCATAAAGCCCGCGCTGACCAGGCCGTCTTCGAACATGCGATTAAGCAGTGTGTAATGCCAGAACGTGGCCCAACCCTCGTTCATGACCTTCGTCTGGCGTTGGGGATAAAAATACTGCGCTACCTTGCGCACGATGCGCACCAGTTCGCGCTGCCAGCCTTCGAGGTGTGGCGCCTGTTTTTCAATAAAGTAGAGCAAATTTTCCTGGGGCTCAGCTGGAAAGCGTAAAGGTGGCTCGCGCCCATCGCGGATGGCCTCACGCGGGAGCGTGCGCCACAGGTCGTTGAAACGTGCTTCAAACTCCGTTTCACGCAACTGCTGACGTTGCCGTTCACAGGCCGCAGAGCGATGTTGTGGACGTCGGCAACTATCAACGCCGTAATTCATAAGTGCATGACAGGCATCAAGCACCTGCTCGACCGCGATTTCCCCATGGCGGCGTTCGCATTCGGCGACATAGTCTCGCGCAAAAACCATGTAGTCGACGATATCTTCGGCGTTGGTCCAGGTGCGAAACAGATAATTTCCCTTAAAAAATGAATTGTGACCGAAGGCCGCGTGGGCGATGACCAGCGCCTGCATGGTCAGCGAGTTCTCTTCCATGAGGTAAGAGATGCAGGGATTGGAGTTGATCACCATCTCGTAGGCGAGACCCATCTGACCGTGGCGATAGTTCTGCTCGGTAGCGATAAAATTTTTGCCAAAGGACCAATGGGTGTAGTTCACCGGCAGTCCGGTGAAGGCATAGGCATCCATCATCTGCTCGGAACTTATGATTTCCAGCTGATTGGGGTAGGTGTCCAGGCGATATAACGCCGCGATGCGGCCGAGCTCAGTTTCGATACGCTCGATAATCTCGAAGTTCCAATCCGACTCGACACTGATAATTTTGTCGTTCACGGGCTGGACTTCTGCATGAGCCGGCGAAAAACCGGATAGATGTCACCACGCTCCGCGATTTTCTGCATCACAAAATGCGGATGCTCGGCACGCACGCTGTCGTACTCGGCCCACAGTTGCTGCTCCTGGGTCGCAACTATCTGCACATAGGCGTAGTACTGCACGGCAGGCAATACCCGCTTAACCAGCAAATCACGACATCGAGCGCTGTCCATCGGCCAATTGTCGCCGTCCGAAGCTTGCGCGGCGTAAATGTTCCAGTCCTCGCGTGGATAACGCGCCGCGATGGTGCGGTCCATGAGATCCAGTGCACTGGAGACCAATGTGCCGCCGGTATCGCGCGACTGAAAAAATTCCTGTTCGTCGACTTCCTGGGCGGCGGTATGGTGGCGAATGAACACCACCTGGATATGCTCGTAGGTGCTGTGCAGGAAATGATAGAGCAGCATGAAAAAACGTTTGGCGATGTCTTTACGCTGTTCGTCCATGGATCCCGAGACGTCCATCAAGCAGAACATCACAGCCTGAGTGCAAGGTTTTGGGCGCATCACGCGATTGCGATAGCGCAGATCAAATTCGTCGATAAATGGCACGCGTCCGATGCGCTTTTCGAGTACGTCCATGGCAGCCAGCAACAATTCGCGCTCGTGCCGGTCATGGCACTCTTCGAGTCGTAACGCAAGCTCAGCCAATTCGCAGCGCAGCGGACCGCGTAGCGCCGTGCGCCGCGCCAGTGCGCCAGTCAGCGAGCGCACGATGTCGATATTGCTGGGAACACCGTCGTGGGTGTGGCCGGCGCGGACGCTCTGCTGTTCAACCAAAGTCTGAATGCGCGTTTTGTGCAGATTAGGCAGGGCGAGATCTTCGAAAAAAAGCTCCATGAATTCGTCGCGAGTCAGGGTGAAAATAAAATCGTCTTCACCCTCACCAATGTCGCTTGCTTCGCTGCCCTGGCCCTGGCCGCCACCCTGCGGGCGCTCGATGGTGTCACCGGCAACAAACTCGCGATTGCCGGGATGTACACCCTGGCGCCAACCGCCGGCACCAAAATTAAACGATGGCTCGGCGATGTCGCGTCGTGGAATGCGCACCTCACCACCGCTGGCGACGTCGGTGATGGAGCGCTGGGCGATGGTGTCGGCAATGGCCTGTTTGATCTGTTCCTTGTAACGCCGAATGAAACGCTGACGATTCTGTGCGCTCTTGTGCCGCCCGTTCAGGCGTCGGTCGATGAGCTGGATGGGGGCCATGGCCTTGTGGTTACTCGTGGGCGCGCTATGAAGACTTGCGCACGCGTAAATACCATTCCGACAGCAGGCGCACTTGTTTTTCGGTGTAACCCTTGGCGATCATGCGGTCGACAAAATCGCGATGTTTCTGCTGGTCGTCGTTTGACGATTTTGCGTTGAAGGAAATGACCGGTAACAGTTCTTCGGTGTTGGAGAACATTTTCTGTTCGATGACTTCACGCAGCTTCTGGTAGCTGGTCCAGGATGGGCTCTGGCCGCCATTGGCGGCGCGGGAGCGCAGCACAAAATTGACTATTTCGTTGCGGAAATCCTTGGGGTTGCTGATCCCGGCCGGTTTTTCGATACGTTCAAGCTCGGCGTTCAAACCAGCGCGGTCGACCATTTCGCCCGTGTCGGTATCACGGTACTGTTCGTCCTGAATCCAGTAATCAGCATAGGTGACGTAGCGCTCAAAAATATTCTGACCGTACTCCGAATAGGATTCTAAATACGCGGTTTGAATTTCTTTGCCAATGTATTCGGCGTAATGGCGAGCCAAGTGCCCTTTAATGAAAGAGATGTACTTTTCTTCCTGCTCTTTCGGAAACTGCTCCTGCACGATCTGCTGTTCGAGGACGTAGAGCAAATGCACCGGATTGGCCGCCACTTCACCGTGGTCAAAGTTAAAAACCTTGGATAAAACCTTGTAGGCAAAGCGGGTGGATAAACCGCTCATGCCTTCATTGACCCCGGCGAAGTCGCGGTACTCCTGATAACTTTTGGCTTTGGGGTCGGTGTCTTTGAGATTCTCGCCGTCGTAGATGCGCAGTTTGCTTTCCAAGGAGGAATTTTCCGGCTCGGTCAAGCGCGAGAGCACGGCAAAACTTGCCATCATTTCGAGCGTGCCGGGCGCACAGGGCGCGTTGGCGAGGGTGCTGTTGGTGAGGAGTTTTTCGTAAATATGGACCTCTTCGGACAGCCGCAGGCAATAGGGCACCTTGACGATATAGATACGGTCAAGAAACGCTTCGTTGTTGCGATTGTTGCGAAATGCCTGCCACTCGGACTCGTTGGAATGCGCAAGGATGAGGCCGTCGAAGGGGATCGCGGAGAGCCCTTCAGTGCCTTTGAAATTACCTTCCTGGGTGGCGGTCAGCAGCGGGTGCAGCACTTTGATCGGCGCTTTGAACATTTCGACAAATTCGAGCAGGCCCTGGTTGGCCAGGCATAAACCGCCGGAGTAGGAATAGGCATCGGCATCGTGTTGGGCAAAACGCTCCAGCTTGCGAATGTCGACTTTGCCCACCAGGGAGGAAATATCCTGATTGTTTTCATCACCGGGTTCAGTTTTGGCGATGGCTATCTGCCGCAGCACCGATGGCCGCAAACGCACCACCGTGAATTGAGAAATATCGCCATCGAACTCTGCCAGACGTTTCACTGCCCACGGCGACATGAGGCCGGTCAGGCGCCGCGCCGGGATACCGTATTCGGCTTCCAACACCGCGCCGTCTTTGTCGGGATGGAACAGACCGAGGGGCGATTCGTTAATGGGTGAACCCTTCAGGGCGTAGATTGGGCACTCCTCCATCAACGCCTTCAGCTTTTCAGCGAGCGAAGATTTGCCACCACCGACCGGGCCGAGCAGATACAGGATCTGCTTTTTTTCCTCGAGGCCTTGAGCGGCATGTTTGAAAAAGGCGACGATGCGCTCGACCGTCTCCTCCATGCCGAAGAAGTCCTTAAAGGCTGGGTAAATGCGCAGGACTTTATTGGAGAACAAACGCGACAGTCTGGGGTCTTGGCGCGTGTCGATCATCGCCGGCTCGCCGATCGCGTGCAGCATGCGCTCGGCAGGCGTGGCGTAGGCTGCAGGGTCTTTGCGACATAGATCCAGATACTCGACGAGCGAGAGTTCTTCCTGGATCGTTGCAGCGTAGCGGTGCAGGTAGTGGTCAAAGATGCTCATGCGGCCGTACTCCTCGCCCGCCATGGGGGCTTCTTTGGGGCCAGATTTAATGCAATAGCTTTGATGCAACCGCATTACTTGAGTTCAACCGAGCAAAGGCCATGCCAGGAATGCAGCGTGCGCAAGAATGGCCGGAGTGTCGGTGCGGCGAACCGCAAAGCGGCAGGATCACGCCGCACGTTTTACCGGGTCTTGACAGCTGTCAGATTCCCGTCACGTTGGCTCAGCACTCGTTGCCTATCCACCGCACAAACAGCACCACCTCAGTGCGCGTCCCGCGCCATTGTTGACACTCGTTG
>JAYUQF010000409.1:0-3367 GCA_043756885.1 Pseudomonadota bacterium | reverse complement strand
TACAAACGACGGCCACTGCTGCCGTGGTCCAGCAAAAAACCAGAGCCGGCGACGGGGGACGTCGGCCTCAGTTTCCATAGCGAAAAATACATCCGGGCCGGGACCACACTCGACCTTGAGATCCCTCTGCGCGGACAGGTGCAGCGCTTCACGGCCCGGGTCGTGATGGTGCGAGAACACCTCAACGGCTTTGAGATTGGCCTGTGGTTCTCTTCTATCGGAGATGCTGCCAGGGTTCGCATCGTCGAGCGAATTTGCCAAACCGAATGTTATTTGCAGCAACACGCCCGACGCTCGTCCTGAACTGACTGCCCCCGGAGCCGCTACCTGCCACCATCGTTACTCTCGCCTGGGTCCGCTCGCCGTCTCCCTGCCTGACCCGCCAAGCGACTACACTGACGCACACCGTGTTATTGCCGCGACCCAATTGGGTCGCAAGCCTCGTGTGGAGTGCGTTCAAATTATGTATTTCGTCATCGAATATCTGCTGTTTGCGGCCAAAGCATTGACCGTGATCGGCTTGTGCGTGCTGCCAGTGATCGTGGCTTTAGTGGTGGTGCGCGGTGCACGTCGTCAGGCGCCGCGCGACCAGCTCTCAATCGAGCGTCTTAACGATCAGCTCCTGGACAGGCAGCTTCAGATGGAATCCATGCTGTGCTCGCCTAAAGTATTCAAACAACGATTAAAAGAGGCCAAAAAGGCGCGCAAGGCGCAAGCGGCCTCGACAGTACCAGAGCAGAATCGATTGTTTGTTTGTGCTTTTGCTGGCGACCTTCGCGCCCAGGCGGTTAGCTCATTACGCGAAGAGATCTCAGCGATTCTGTCCGTTGCCGCGACCGGCGACGAAGTTGCCATCGTGCTCGAAAGCGCCGGCGGCACGATACACGGATATGGACTCGCCGCCTCGCAGTTACGCCGAATACGCGACCGTGGCGTGCGGCTGACAGTCATCGTAGACAAAGTTGCTGCGAGCGGAGGCTACATGATGGCCTGCGTCGCGGACCTTATCATCGCCGCGCCATTCGCAATCATCGGCTCAATCGGCGTTGTGGCGCAGGTCCCCAATTTCAATCGCCTGTTACGTAAGCACGACATCGACTTCGAATTGGTAACAGCCGGCAAGTACAAACGTACCTTGACTATGTTTGGGGAAAACACGGGTGCCGGCCGGGAAAAATTCCAGGCTGAAATTGATGATGCCCACGCACTATTCAAGGAATTTGTGGGCACCCACCGTCCCCAGTTGGACATCGAGAGGGTCGCGACCGGGGAGTATTGGTTTGGAACTCGGGCGCTCGAGCTGGGCCTGGTCGACCGCTTGGCAACGAGTGACGAATACATCGCCAGCGCCGCCCAGGACCGCAATGTTTATCGGGTGTGCGTCGAGCGACCAAAATCTGTGATCGATCGATTGCTTGCACCGGTGCAGAGCTTGGCCCGCGAGCACCTGGGTCCTCCCAGCCCTTGAGCTGCGCTCAGGTCCCGCTATAGGCGCGACGCACCTCCTCGGCGATTACGCTGATTCCGTGCTCTACTTCTCGCGCCGACTGCGCGTAAGAAATACGCAGACACTGATCCTTGTGTTCCCATGGGGCTGTCAAGCCGGGGAAAAAGAATCGGCCAGGGATAACCAATACATTGCGCCGCTTGAGTCGGTTGTAAAGTTCTTGTGTTGTTATAGGCAGATCGACAAACCACAGCCATAAAAAAATCGCCCCTTCCGGGGCATGGATTCGATATGGGCAGCCAGCCAGATAGCGCTCGCACCAGCTCACAGCCTGCAGCGAACGAGCCTGGTAAAACGGCCGGACGATGTCTTTCGAGAGCCTGAGTACTTCGCCGCTCTCGAACAATTCCGTCACCAGACTTGCGCCCAGGCTGCTCGACGCCAGCGTCAGGATTGCGTTAAAACTGCGAACCGCTTCGATTATTTCCGGGCGAGCGATGATGATCCCGGTGCGTAGTCCCGGCAGGCCGAGCTTGGACAAACTCATACAATAAATCACGTGTTGCTCGTAAACCGGATCACCATTACTGAACATGATGTCGGGAAACGGAGCACCGTACGCATTATCGATAATCAAAGGTACGTCCGCCGCGCGCGTCATGTCGAGCAATGTCCGCAGCTCATCACTTGAAATAACGTTGCCGGTTGGGTTGGTTGGTCGGCTTACGCACACCGCACCCGTATCAACATTCAACCGCATTGCGGAGAAATCAATGCGGTATTTGAAGCTGTGTTCGCCGAGCAGTTCGATCAGCGGTCTACTGGACTGTATCGCGTCGGGGCAGGCCGCAAGATCGCCATAGCCGATGTATTCGGGTGTCAAAGGAAGGCGTAAATGGCGAACGTGCCCATCATCACCCACACCGCTAAGGAGATTGAACAAAATGAAGAAACTCGACTGACTGCCCGCTGTCACAGCGACATTATCGGCCTGCACATCCCAACCAAAACGATTGCGGAACAGGGCGGCAACGGCGCGCAAAAACGGTCGATAGCCTTGCGGACCATCGTAGGCGCTACTCAACCGGTCAAAACTGCCATCGTCGAGCTGGCGACGCATTGCATCGCGAAATATTTCCTGCATGGCAGGAATGCGCGCCGGATTGCCACCGCCAAGATTGCAGATGTCGCGATCGCTGTCGAAGACTTCGCCCAAGTCGTCCATCAACAGACGGGTACCGGTCTCGCCGACAAAACGGGAAGCAAAGGTAGAAAAACGCAGAGCCATGCTTGAGGGACACCGAAAGGGGTAGAGAGCCGTAGTGTATTATCCTCGCGCACAAACTCGCGACCCGATTGAGGAAACAAAGTGGGATTGATGAACATGATCAGGAGCCTCGGCACACTGCGTGCCCTGCTGATGCTCACGTCTCTGGTCTGCATTGTTGCCGCACCTTTTGCCAATGGCACTGCCTATCTTCATGACTGGCGGCTATTGCCGTCGGTGATCGCACCCACCGTTATGGTGATGTTGTTATTTGCCATTCCGCTCGACGTCTGTATGGCGCGGATATTCATGGCTGACACCAGCCCGAGCGAGAGGGCGCGGCTCAAACGCGCGATCTCGGTCGAGCTGATCATGTTTTGTGCCCTGGCTTTGGCCTGGACACCCTTTATTTTGAAACTGATGGAGGTTTGGCCGTTCGACTGAGGCTTGCCGTCGAGATGCCGCGCCACCTCGCGGCGCAAACCCCGACTGCCATTACAGACCCGCACTTGAAACTCGATTAACTTACAACTAACATTCGCGCATCGGTTTAAGTTTTAATCGCAATCTATTGAAAATTATGATTTTCAATATCTTCAAGCGCCGTGCAACGAAAATCCTGCGAGGACTTTTCGGTCGCCCCGCGCCCGTTC
>JAYUQF010000408.1:0-3371 GCA_043756885.1 Pseudomonadota bacterium | reverse complement strand
ACTGCATTTTCATCTTCAGCCCAGGCTTATCCGCTTTACGTCGGACCGTGGGGTTATTCGATTTGCAGGAACACACCGAGCGCCGCTGCGATCATTGCGGACTGCCTCAATTGGGACCTCGGCTTACAGCCATCTATCCATCAGCATTGCGCAAATCAGAAGGACCCCCGTCCGTGGGCCCCCGCGCGCGCGGGGCGTGTGGACGGTGGGTGCGCGAACTGATGAGGCGAACCAACTTCTCAAGTGCCGCCACGGTGGGCGGCGGTACCCGGACATCGGAAACGGAAAGCCAAGCGGGCGATATCGGCCTAACTCCAATAAAACAGCCCTGAAATCAGGAGCATGAAGGCGGCGTAAATCTATTCTTCAGGCGAGGTCTAACTTAAAAACCGACGCTATCTCGGTCCGGAAGCATTTGAGGTCAAACACGTCGCCTGACCAGCGGCGCGCTGAATGCCTGCCGGGTCAACCATTTGTACTGAAGCAGACGCTAGGAGGTCAATGTCACCCGACCGCTTATCCGAAGCGCGTTTCCTAGAAAGCACGCTCATCCCTCTTTCTCTCGATGGAATATTTCGTCCGAGAAATGACGGATGGGGTCCTGTACGTCCGAACGAATCGACGATTTAAAAAGTCTACTTTGGCTAACCAAATGTCTATCATCGAGGTCCCAGGGATCGAATGAAATTTTCATATATCGTCGGGCGTGGGAAAACGCCGCTCTTAAAACGCCGTTAACAATCCAAAATCTGTATAAGTCTCGCAATGTTCGCAAGGTGAAACACTGCCGATCCTGCAGAAGAAAGTACGTCATCCCAACAAAGGTTAGAATAAAAAAGCTTGGAAACGCTATTGCCGCGCCTAGTATCCGTGTCACGTATCCCGGGTAGCACCGCTTCAATGTGTTGTGAGCTACGGCCTTGTGCTCTATCTCCTCAGAAAAGTGCCAGTAGTAGAGTTTTCTCAATTCATCATCTGCTTCGCTGAGCAGATCTTGTTTGAGTACTATGTTGGCCAAACTGGCATTGATGTGCTCGATTGCAGCTACGATAGAGACTCGCAAACCGTGAGGTTGAATTGGCTCCAACAATGAATACAGCAACCAGTTTACACAGCCTAAAAATTTATCGATCCGAAATCCTAACTGGATCAGTTTTCTCCAGTACGCCTTATGGGCGATGCCATGAAGAGATTCTTGGCGAAAAAAATGTCTTAGCTCTGCAATCTCCGAGTCGTTTTCCATTCTGGAAACACATGGAGCCAACGTTCGGATAAAAAATGCTTCATTGTCCGGCACGAGCAGCGTATAGACGTCGAACCAACGCGATATTGCCGGACTCTTTTGGGCCCAATCCTTTTCTGTCACGCTATCGAAATTCCATCGAGAACGCTCAGTCGAGACCCGAACAGTTTGAATTGTCTTGAACAAAATCAATGACTCCCAGCCTTAGTGCCCAATGACGATACGTTCGACGTCATGCGGACGGATGACAAACTTGCCACACACACGACTATAGCTCCCATACGTAGCATGTCCGAAGTAACCGCTAAGATTCTCCAAATTTTTCCGCGCAAGTATAAGTCTCCTTCATCCTAATACCCACTCATACGTAGGTACTTAAGCCGAGCCGAAATTCGCTTTGAGTCCGGTGGCGAGGCGTCCTTTGCGCCGGTCGCGCTCGGGGTGTGCACGTTGAGCGTTGACTGCAAGGTACTCGATGGCTCGCATAAACGCGGCGTGCAATCGACCGGGCGTGGACATGAGCAGGGCCTCGACGATGGCGGGAATGACGTGTCAGGCGCATCTCGCTGCGCGCAATGTCGAAGTGGCGACTTCAGCAACGATCTGGACGCTGTGTGCCAAGTAGCGTTTGACAGCCGCGACGACGATCGCCGCCCAGGTCAAGCCTTCGACGATCGCCGGCTTGGCGGTCGAGAATGCGCGCAGGTTAGCGTGCGATTTCCATTCTTCGCTGGTCGCCGAACACGTGCAGAGCGCGTTCGCAGAGCTTGCGGGTTGCCGGGCCTGACAAGGTGTGGTGCAGGGTATCGATCTCGACGAGCAGTTCGACATCGGCCGACGTGTAGCGCCGGGCAAACGGTTGGGCTGGGGGCCACGCTGGTCGCGGATGTTGCCGTGTGTGAGGTACTGAGCGGTCAGTCGGGTGATCTGCGCCCGGGAGAAGCCGGTGGTCTTGGCGAGATAGGCTCTCAGCGTGCCCTTGTGCAACTTGCCCCTCCCGGTGGGTCAGAGTGACGGTAAACGCAGTGCTGCCGACGATAAACGCGCGGACTTCATCCAACGTTTTCAAGTGATGGGTATCGAGGTTCACGATCATTCTCCGATGATCCCCGAACCAGTCCCTTCAGGCTCACTTCATGTTGGAATCACGGCTCCCGCTTCAGGCTCGTCTGTCATTGGAAACGGCCTCGCCTTGTTGGCGTCCGCCCCGGCGTGTACAGTGCCGTCGCCTGCACGGGGACCCGCTGCGGGCGTTTCAATTCAATCTGCCCGCACGAAATACTCTGTAGTTGCCAGACAGCGGTTTCCGGGAGCGGATCCCAACCGGAGGATGTCCTGTGCCTGGAAGAAATCACCTGTTTGTCCCGGGGCCAACCAATATTCCCGAGCGCATTCGGCGTGCCATGGACGTCATGCTCGAAGACCACCGCGCCGGCGACTTTCCCGCATTCGCCAAGCCTTTGTTTGAAGACATCAAGAAGATTTTCCAGACCACCGCTGGTCAGGTTTTTATCTTTAATGCCTCGGGCACTGGCGGATGGGAAGCGGCTATCACCAATACCTTGTCGCCAGGTGATGGTGTGCTGCAGGCGCGTTTTGGTCAGTTCAGCCATTTGTGGGCGGAGTTGTGTCGCAAGCATGCGATGGAAGTGACCGTGGTGGAGACCCCATGGGGTGAAGCGGTGCCCTATGAAACTTATGCCGATATTCTCGCTAAGGACAAAGCGCACAAGATCAAAGCGGTGCTCGTTACCCATAACGAGACCGCGACCGGTGTCACCAGTGACATTCCACGGGTGCGCAAGATCCTTGACGATCTGAAACACCCGGCCTTGCTCATGATCGATGGGGTGAGCGCTATTGGCTGCATTGACTTCCGCATGGACGAATGGGGTGTGGACATCGCCGTCAGTGGCTCGCAGAAGGGCCTCATGCTGCCAACTGGTCTTGGCCTGGTCGGCGTGAGCCAGAAAGCGCTGGAATGGCGCAAAACCGCCAAGTGTCATCGTGCTTATTTTGATTTTGACGATCAGATGCGCATGAACGCTGACGGTTGGTTTCCTTACACACCGGCCATGACCTTGATCCGCGGCCTGCGCGAATCGATCAATATGCTGTTGGAGGAAGG